>DASRQW010000451.1 GCA_035696245.1 Longimicrobiaceae bacterium
CCCCCCCCCCCCCCCCCCCCCCCCCCCCCCCCCCCCCCCCCGCCTCCCCCGCGCACCATCCTTGCGGCTCGCGGAGAGCGACGCGGTTCCCATCCCCCGATCCCCCGAAGATCCAATGTCCGAGACGAGCAGCGCCGCGAGCGATGGAAGCCTTCCGTGGCGCGTGGCGGTGACGGGTGCGAGCGGGCTCATCGGCGGGGCGCTGGTGCGGCGGCTGGCGGCCGAGGGCGCGCAGGTGCACAGGCTGGTGCGCGGCGAGCCGAAGCCTGGCAGCGGCGACGTGCGCTGGGACCCCGCCGCCGGGACCATCGACGCGGCGGCGCTGGAAGGCGTCGACGCCGTGGTCCACTTGGCGGGCGAGAACGTGGGCGAGCGGTGGACGGAAGAGCGGAAGCAGCGCATCCTCCGCAGCCGGGTGGAGGGCACGCGGCTGCTCACCCAGGCGCTCGCGCAGCTGGAGCGGAAGCCGCGGGTGATGGTCGGCGCGTCGGCCGTGGGCATCTACGGCGACCGCGGCGACGAGCTCCTGGACGAGGGCAGCACGGCGGGCAGCGACTTCCTGGCGGGCGTGGTGCGCGAGTGGGAGGCGGCGGCCGAACCCGCCCGCGGCGCCGGCATCCGCGTGGCGCACCTGCGCTTCGGCGTGGTGCTCAGCGCGAGCGGCGGCGCGCTGGCGAAGATGCTGCCGCCCTTCCGCCTGGGCGCCGGCGGCCGCATGGGCGACGGGAAACAGTGGATGGCCTGGGTGTCGCTGGACGATGCCGTGGGCGCCATCCTCCTCGCCCTGCGCGACGGCGCGGTGCGCGGCCCGGTAAACGTCGTCGCACCCAACCCCGTCACCAACGCACAGTTCACCGAAGCGCTGGGCCGGGCGCTCGGCCGGCCCACGCTGCTGGCGGTGCCCGCGTTCGCGCTCAAGGCCCTCTTCGGCGAGATGGCCGAGGGCACCGTCCTCGCCAGCCAGCGCGTCATCCCCCAAAGACTCACGGAGCTGGGCTACACCTTCCGGCACCCGGACATCTCCACGGCCTTGCAGGCTGCACTCGCGGAGACGCCGGGGTGACCCGAGCTAGCTCCCCGCGAGCGCTGCGTCGATCCGCTTGACCACCCCGGGCCAGCCGCCGCTCATCCCTTCGAATGCGGCCTTGCCCACGGGGGAGTCAAGGTCGAAGCCCGTGTGCTCCAGGGTGAGGCGCGTTCCGTCGCCGTCGGGCTCCAGGCGCCACGTGATGGTGGTGTCCAGCGTGCCGGGCGCGAAGGAGTAGGAGAGGAGGCGGTCGGGCTCCACCGCCAGGACTTCGCACGGCTGCGTGCCCCATGAGCCCATGTCCATGGTGAACCGGTGCCCCACGACCGGCTCGATGTCGGCCTTGGCCCACCACTTGGTGTGGAGCGCTGGGTCGGTCAGCGCTGCCCACACGCGTGCGGGTGCGTGCGGCACGTGCTGGGTGATGTGGATGGTGCCGGGTTCCGTCATCGGTCCTCCTCGTCCAGGGTTTCGGTGAGCGCGCGGATGCGCTCCCGCCAGTACCGCTCGAACGGCCGCAGCCATTCCTCCACCTCGGCCAGCGCGCCGGGCGCCAGGCGGTAGATGCGCTGCCGCCCACGGGCGTCCTCGGTCACGAGCCCCGCGTTCCGCAGCACCTGGAGGTGCTCGGACACGGCCGGACGGTGGAGGTCGAACTCCGCGGCGATCTCGCCCGCGGCGCGGGGACCGGCGCGGAGCAGCTCCAGGATGCGCCGCCGCACGGGGTTCGCGAGCGCGCCGAAGATGTCGGGGAGCGGCATGGATTCAATATGTCGGAAATTTCCGACACGTCAAGGTTGATCTCGGATCTCGCGGAATGAACGACATCGCGGATCGGCAGATGCCGTGGCCGGATGCGCATCGGGAAACGGCGGGCCGATGCGCGTCTGCCGGAGAGTCGGGTCGTGTCCGTTCGCACGCGCGGTCGGGAGATGCGGAGGTGGGGACGTGGCCCGCGGATGTGTGACCAGGGATCGGGGAACGCATCCGCGCGGGCCGCGGCACCGCCGTGCATCTCCCGTCCCTGCAGGCATTAGCGCGAGTGGCGATGCAGGCGCACGCTTCCTGCTTGTGGGCTGCGTCTGAAGCAGCGGGAGCGGGCCCGCGCCACTGCAACCGAGCCTCACGGGACCCACGTTGAACACCGAGCACCTGAAGCTGTACCGCGACCTGGCCCGGCTTGGCCTCAAGTACGGGCGCGGCGACCTGGTCCGCCAGGGCGGGCTGGACGAGGCCCTGGCGGAGGAAGACGCGGCGCCCGACGACCACGCGCCCCCGCCGCCCGAGGCCGCGGAGCTGGCCGACGACCTGGAGCGCCTGGGGCCCACGTTCGTGAAGCTGGGCCAGCTGCTCTCCACCCGGCCGGACCTGGTGCCGCCCGCCTACGCCGACGCGCTGGCGCGCCTCCAGGACGACGTGGAGCCGTTCCCGTACGAGGAGGTGGAGACGATCGTGGAAGAGGAGCTGGGCGTCCGCATCTCCAAGGCGTTCCAGAGCTTCGACCCCAAGCCCATGGCGGCGGCGTCGCTGGGGCAGGTGCACCGGGCGGTGCTGCGCGACGGGCGCGACGTGGCGGTGAAGGTGCAGCGGCCGGGCGTCCGAAAGCGCATCACCACCGACCTGGACGCGCTGGGCGAGGTGGCGGCGTTCGCGGACAAGCACACCGACGCGGGCCGCCGCTACGAGTTCGGGCGGGTGCTCGAGGAGCTGCGCCGCAACCTGCTGCTGGAGCTGGACTACCGCCGCGAGGCCGACAACCTGCGCAAGCTGGCCGCGAACCTGGCCGAGTTCGAGCGCATCGTGGTCCCCGAGGCCATCGGCGACTACAGCTCGTCGCGCGTGCTGACCATGGAGTACGTGCGGGGCCGCAAGATCACCGCGCTGGGCCCGCTCACGCGCATGGAGATGGACGGCGAGGCGCTGGCCGAAGAGGTCTTCCGCGCCTACCTGAAGCAGATCCTGGTGGACGGCTTCTTCCACGCGGACCCGCACGCCGGCAACGTCTTCCTCACCGGCGACGGCCGAATCGCCCTGATCGACCTGGGGATGGTGGGGCAGCTCACCCCCGCGCTGCAGGAGCGCCTTCTCCGCCTCGTGCTGGCCATCAGCGAGGGACGCGGCGAGGAGGCGGCGGACGCGGCGATCCAGATGGGCGAGGAGCGGCCGGGCTTCGACCGCGCGAGCGTCGTGAACACCTCGTCGGCGCTCACGGCACAGTTCCACGGCGCCACGGCGCGCGACATCCAGGTCGGCCGGGTGATGCTGGAGGTGTCGCGCATCGCCGCGCAGTACGGGCTGCGCCTGCCGGTGGAGATGACCATGCTGGGGCGGGCGCTGCTGGCGCTGGACCAGGTGGGCCGCACGCTGGACCCGGACTTCGACCCCAACGCCGCCATCCGCCGCAACGCGTCGGACCTGATGCGGCGGCGCATGATGAAGAACGCTTCGCCGGCCACGGTGCTGGCGAACCTGCTGGAGATGAACGAGTTCGTGCAGCGCCTGCCCGCGCGGCTCAACCGCGCGCTCGACAGCGTGGCGGACAACAAGGTGGGCCTGCACGTGCACCTGGACGAGCAGGTGTGGCTGCTCACGGGGATGCAGAAGATCTCCAACCGCATCGCCAGCGGGCTCGTGCTCGCCGCGCTCATCGTGGGCGCCGCGATGATGATGCGCGTGCCCACGCGGCTCACGCTCTTCGGCTACCCGGCCATCGCCATGGTGCTCTTCCTCTTCGCCGCGCTGATGGGCGTGGGGATGGTGCTCACCATCGCCCTCAACGACGTCAGCGAGCGCCGCCGCAAGCCGCGGGGGTGAGCTGCCGGAGGCCGCTCATCGGCGGAAACGTCAACGCTCGTCGCACTGAAACCTACGCCCGCCCACTGGCCGGGCACGAGTCCGAAGATTCGGCGGGGGCGGATTCGTATCTTACGTAGCTGCTTGGAACGGCTGGGTGTCGTGCGGATCGATGGGCGAGCGCGCATCTAATCTTCCGCGCCCGCCATCTCCACCTCCAGACCGAAGGTGTCGGCGAAGAGGCCGCCCTTGCGGCGCAGCGCCCAGCGCTCCAGCAGCAGGTCGCCCGTGCCGTCTATCTCCAGAAGCAGGCGCGACTTGGAGACGGTGGCGCGGACCTCCTTCACGCCCTGCAGGTGCTCGCGGTCCAGCGCGTCGGCGATGCGGAGGAGCGAGGCGAGGCGCACCACGCGGTCCCGGTCGTCGGCGGCGAGGCGCGTGAACGCCTCGTGGTGCGCGGCGGGAACGCCCTTGCGGTGGTAGCGCGCCACGTTGGCGATCAACTCCGTCTCGCGCGGCGTGAACTCCGGGATCTCGCTCTGGGAGATGATGTACAGCGAGTGCTTGTGGTGCTTCTTGTAGCCCACGAAGATGCCCACGTCGTGCAGCACCGCCGCCGCCAGAAGCAGCCGCCGCTCCGCCGGGCCCATCCGGTGCACGGCCTGGAGCTGGTCGAAGAGCGAGCCCGCCAGGCGCGACACGTGGGTGGCGTGCGCCTCGTCGAAGTCGAACTTGCGCCCCAGCGCCACCGACCCCGCCACCGCCTGCCGGTCCTTGCGGTCCTCGTGCTCCTGGTGCGTGACCAGGTCTTCCACCAGGTCGATGAGGATGCCGTCCTTCACTCCTACGCCGGGCACCAGGATCTCGGCGGCCTCGCTCAGCGTTGCGACCCGCTCGTAGACCATGGCGGCAGGGAGGATCACGTCCGCGCGGTCCTCGCGCAGCCCCAGCTCTTCCACGCGCTGGCGGTAGCTCAGGCGCGACAGCATGGCGATGGCGGCCTGCAGCTCGCGCAACGGGATCGAGGCCGTCTTCCCTTTGCCGTCCGCGGCGCCGGTGAGCTTCGCCAGCGCCTCGATGTTGCCGCCCGTGGCGATCACGCCCGCGGGGTTCCACTGCCGCGCGATGGCGGGGATCTGGAGCGTGGCCGCGTACTCGCGCAGCAGCCGCTGGAAGCGCCCCGGCTGGTCGCCGGACCCCGACAGCTCCTCCAGCAGCCGCACCGAGCCCATGTTGTGCGACTCGCTGGCGAGGATGCCGGCGCTGTCCACCAGCGACACCTCCACGCTGCCGCCGCCCAGGTCCACCAGGATCCACTTGCGGTTCCCGAACGGCACGCGGCTCTTCACGGCCACGTACACCAGCCGCGCCTCTTCCGCGCCGGTGATCACCTCCAGCTCCACGCCCGCCTCGTCGCGCAGGCGCTCCACGAAGCGCCCGCCGTTGCGGCTCTCGCGCACGGCGCTGGTGGCCACGGCGCGGTAGTGCTCTATGCCAAGCTCCTCCAGCCGCACGCGAAACCGGCCGATGGCCTCCACCGCCGCGTCCACCGCCTTGGGCGCCAGCTTGCCGGTGAGGAACACGTCGTGGCCCAGGCGCACGGGCACGCGCTCCTCGGCCAGCGAGGTGTACTCGGTGGGGCTGGTGAACTCCGCCGCCAGCACGCGGATGGCGTTGGAGCCCACGTCCACGGCGCCCACGCGCAGCGGGAAGGTGGCGGGCTCGCCGGAGGGCGTGGCGGTGCGGCTCTGTGTGCGAAGCTGGCTCATGTGCGGGCTCGAGTGGGCGGCGCGATGGCGCGATGCCGGCGCCCGCGCGAGGGTGCACGAATCGCTCCCGCCTTCCGGAGTGCGACGTGCGGGTGCGCGCGCCCGGAACTATACTCGCTCCGTCACCGCGCCGCATTCCGGCGCCTCCGCATCGGACGCCGGAACAGCGCGTCACGGGAGATGCGCATCATCCCGTCTCTGCCCGTGAGCCTCGGCCGATGCGGCAGACGCCGATCCAGCCATCCACCGAACGCCTAATGCCTGCACGGAAGACCACGGGAGATGCGAAGCCGCTGAAGCCCCGCGCGCCGGAAGTGCTCACGCGGCGTGCGCTGAACCGCGCGCTGCTCGCCCGGCAGATGCTTCTCCGGCGCCACGCACTGACGGCGGAGGAGGCGATCGGACGGCTGGGCGGGATGCAGTCGCAGGCGCCGAACCCGCCGTACATCGGCTTGTGGTCACGGCTGGAAGGCTTCCGCGCGGACGCGCTGGCGGGGTTGATGTACGAGCGGAAGGTGGTGCGCATCGCGCTGATGCGCGCCACGATCCACCTCGTCACCGCGCGCGACTGCCTGGCGTGGCGCCCGCTGCTCCAGCCCGTGATCGAGCGGGGGATGCGCAGCAGCCACGGCAAGCGCCTGGGCGGCGCGGACCCGGCCGCGCTCGCCGCCGTCGGCCGCGAACTGGTCAAGGAAGCGCCGCGCACCTGGGAAGAGCTCGCCGATGCGCTCGGTCCGCGTTTCCCCGGCGCCGATCCGGCCGCGCTGGCGCAGGCGGTGCGCGCGTGGGTGCCGCTGGTGCAGGTCCCGCCGCGCGGCATCTGGGGCGAGCCCGGCGCCGCCCGCCACACCACCACCGACGTGTGGCTCGGCCGCCCGCTCGACGCCGATCCGTCCGTCGACGAGCTGGTGATGCGCTACCTCGCCGCCTTCGGCCCCGTCACCGTCCGCGACGTGCAGACGTGGTCCGGCCTCACGCGCCTGCGCGAAGTGCTGGACCGGCTGCGCCCGCGCCTCGCCACCTTCCGCGACGAGGGCGGCGCCGAGCTGTTCGACCTGCCCGACGCACCGCGGCCGGACGCGGACACGCCAGCACCCGTGCGATTTCTGCCGGAGTGGGACAACATGCTGCTCTCGCACGCCGACCGCGCCCGCATCGTCGCGGACGAGCACCGCGCATCCGTCTTCACCATCAACGGCCAGATCCTCGGCACCATCCTCGTGGACGGCTTCGTCACCGGCACCTGGAAGATCACCCGCCACCGCTCCGCCGCCACCCTCGTCATCACCCCGTTCGCCCTACTCCCCTCCGCCAAGAAGACCGCGCTCGAAGAAGAAGGCGCGCGCCTGCTGGACTGGGCCGCGCCGGAAGAATCAGAGGGCGCGGTGCGGTTTCTCTCGGGTTGAGGGGAGCCGCCTCTGACTGTACGTTTGGTGTGCGGGCTGCACACAGGGCCAGCAAATAGAAACAAGCGCAATCGGTACTCAACTAGCGATGGGACCAATTCGATGCCCAACCAACAGACTTGGGGACGCTGGGCTCTTGATGAAAACGATTTGATCTTCCGGCCCGACGCAGGTCAGCCCGATCCTGGTTACGAGATCAGCCTGGCCAGTATCCAGGATCTGGAGAAATTCACGGAAATCATGGATCAACTCCAAGGTAAAAGATGGATTGTACCCGAAGATTTGACCGATATTGCAAGGGCACGTACGGCGATTTTGAAGTCTCATTTTGTCGATGAGGAGTTCATCCCCGCTCCGCCGTCGCTGCCGTGGTTCGAGTGCCCTCAAGCTGTACAGGGGGAATGGAGCGACTTTCTGAACACCGCAGATCCGTTGAACGAAGCGCTCTTTCAAGAATTCCTCGAGCAGCATCCCAGCTTGTTACCGGGACCCCACGGTACGACGCATGGGCATTACCATGGGCCTGTTAACAATTCTGTCTACTGCCAAGCGGAGCTGCCTGGTTTCCGCGCTAAGCGACCCGATTTTCTATTGTTCGAGCAGGACAGTGCCACGATCTACGCTGTTCTCATTGAGATTGAAGCACCAGGGAAGCCATGGTGTACATCGTCTGGAACCCCGAGCGCCATCCTCACGCGAGCTATCGACCAGCTACGTGATTGGAAAGCCTGGTTCGCAGAACCCCACAACGTGCTCGCCTTTCAACGCCTTTACGGGGTTGACCCGGATCAAACTGGATATCAGAGGTTTGTTCAGCATTACATCCTTGTCTACGGGCGTCGAGCCGACGCAACGCGAGTGGCGGCATTTGCTAAGAAGCGCCATGATCTCGCAGGTTCGAACGAGTTTTTTATGACGTATGATCGATTGGAACCCAACCGCGCGGCAGACTTCATGATTCGACTTGATCGCTCCGGGCCAGATACGAAACACCGCCTGGTGAGCATTTCACCCAATTTCTCCTTGAACACTGATACCGCTGTATACTTCTCCAGTTTGGTAGGGAGGGAGGAGGCGATATTGAGAAACCGGCTGATTAGCGACGAGAGAAAGCAGTTTCTCTTAGAACGGATTGAGGTGGCAGACAGATACGCTGAAGAGTTTATGACCCGCCGCACCTCATGGTACACCAAGGATGGATTCCGGTATACCCGATAGAACTCTTGTCCGCTGCCCAGCCGCTCCACATAGTTAGCGGCAACTCCCCAGCGGCTCGGGCGTGATGCGCGGCACTCGCCGCGGCGCGCCCCTGTCCGTCGAGGCCCGTGCACTCCAGCAGGAGCGTGGGTTGTCGATGCAGAGCCTTCCCGTCCTCGCGCCGCCCCGGCGCTTCGGCCAGACCGCACGCCGCGACGCATGGTGGGTGCAGCCCGCCGTGACGTTCCTCATCCTGGGCAGCTTCGTGGTGTACGCCACGTGGGCCGCGTTCCAGGACGCGCACTACACCTTCGGGCCGTACCTCTCCCCGTTCTACTCCCCGGAGCTGTGGGGCAGCTCGCCGCACGCGTGGTTCGGGCCCAAGCCGGGGTGGATCCCTGCCTGGCTGCCGTTCTCGCCCGCGCTGCTGATCCTGCCCTTCCCCGGCCTCTTCCGCTTCACCTGCTACTACTACCGCGGCGCGTACTACAAGGGCTTCTGGGCAGATCCGCCCAACTGCGCCGTGGGCGAGCCGCGCAAGTCGTACTGGGGCGAGCGCCGGTTTCCGCTCATCCTCCAGAACGTGCACCGCTATTTCCTGTACTTCGCCCTGCTCTTCCTGCTGATCCTGGCGCACGACGTGTGGAAGGCGCTGTGGTTCGCGGACGCGAGCGGGCAGCGGCACTTCGGCATCGGCGTGGGCACGCTGGTGCTGGCCGCGAACACCGTGCTGCTCAGCGGCTACACGCTGGGCTGCCACTCGCTGCGGCACCTGGTGGGCGGGCGCATCGACCAGATCTCGCGCCATCCTGTGCAGTACGCCTGCTACCAGGGGTGCAGCCGGTTCAACGGGGCGCACATGCGGTGGGCGTGGGCCAGCCTGTTCATGGTGGCGTTCGCGGACCTGTACGTGCGCCTGTGCAGCATGGGCGTATGGACGGACTGGAGGCTGTTCTGATGGCGGGCTACGAGACCGTAGACCACGACGTGCTGGTGATCGGCGCGGGCGGGGCCGGGCTGCGCGCCGCCATCGCCGCCGCGGCCGAGGGCGTGCGCGTGGGCCTGGTCTGCAAGTCGCTGCTGGGCAAGGCGCACACGGTCATGGCCGAGGGCGGCGCCGCGGCGGCCATGGGCAACGTGGACGACCGCGACAGCTGGAAGGTGCACTTCGCGGACACCATGCGCGGCGGGCAGTACCTCAACAACTGGCGCATGGCCGAGCTGCACGCGCAGGAGGCGCCGGACCGCGTGCGCGAGCTGGAGGCGTGGGGCGCGCTCTTCGACCGCACGCCCGACGGGCGCATCCTGCAGCGCAACTTCGGCGGGCACCGGTATCCCCGCCTCGCGCACGTGGGCGACCGCACGGGGCTGGAGATGATCCGCACGCTCCAGGACCACGGCATCCACCGCGGCATCGACGTGCACATGGAGGTCACCGTCCTCACCCTGCTCATGGACGGGGGGCGGGTGGCCGGCGCCTTCGCGTACGACCGCGAGCGGGGCCGCTTCCGCGCTTTCCGCGCGGGCGCCGTGGTGATCGCCACGGGGGGCATCGGGCGGGCGTACTCCATCACCAGCAACTCGTGGGAGTACACGGGAGACGGGCAGGCGCTGGCCTACCAGGCGGGCGCCGACCTGGTGGACATGGAGTTCGTGCAGTTCCACCCCACCGGCATGGTGTGGCCGCCCAGCGTGCGCGGCATCCTGGTCACCGAGGGCGTGCGCGGCGAGGGCGGCGTGCTGCTGAACTCGGAAGGCCGCCGCTTCATGTTCGACGACATCCCCGAGAACTACCGCGGGCAGACGGCCGACACGCCGGAAGAGGGCTGGCGCTACACGCAGGGCGACAAGGACGCCCGCCGCCCGCCGGAGCTGCTCACGCGCGACCACGTGGCGCGCTGCATCGTGCGCGAGGTGCGCGAGGGGCGCGGCAGCCCGCACGGCGGCGTGTACCTGGACATCTCGTGGATCGCGGAGAAGATCAAGGGCGCGCCGGAGCACATCCGCCGAAAGCTGCCCAGCATGTACCACCAGTTCAAGCAGCTCGCCGACATCGACATCACGCGCGAGCCCATGGAGGTGGGGCCCACCACGCACTACGCCATGGGCGGCATTCGCGTGGACGGCGACACGCAGCAGACCACCGTGCCGGGCCTGTTCGCGGCCGGCGAGTGCGCGGCGGGGCTGCACGGCGCCAACCGGCTGGGCGGCAACTCGCTCTCGGACCTGCTGGTGTTCGGCAAGCGCGCGGGGGAGCACGCGGCCCGCTTCGCCCGCGAGAACGGCGCGGGGTCGGTGGATGAACGGCAGGCGACGGCCGCCGCGGCCGAGGCGCTGGCGCCGTTCGAGCGCGGCGCGGCGGGCGAGGGGCCGTACCAGGTGCAGCACGACCTCCAGGAGATGATGCAGGACCTGGTCGGCATCGTCCGGCGGGAGGAGGAGATGCGGCGCGCGCTGGACGGGCTGGCGAAGCTCGGCGAGCGTGCGGGACGGGTGGGCGTGGCGGGCAACCGGGAGTTCAACCCGGGCTGGCACACCGCGCTGGACCTGCCCAACCTGCTCACCGTGTCCGAGGCCGTCACGCGCTGCGCGCTGGAGCGGCGCGAGAGCCGCGGCGGCCACTTCCGCGACGACTTCCCGGAGAAGGACGGCGCGTTCTCCGCCTTCAACCTCGTCGTCCGCAAGGACGCGGACGGGCAGATGCAGCTCGGCCGCGAGCCCATCCCCCCGCTGCCCCCGCATCTCCAGCAGATCGTGGAGGAGAACCGATGACACGCACCGCACCTCGGCCGCGAGCCCCGGCCGCTGATCGATCGACGTCGGCCGAACGCCCGCCGCGCATCCGCGGAGATGATCGCGGGAACGGGGATCGGGAGATGCGGGACGGTAGATGCGCATCGTCCCATGCCCCGCATCTCCCGGTGCCGTCGTGAGCGCCGCCAGATCCGCATCCCCCGATGCGCCCTCGGCCGATGCGCGGGCGGGCGGCGCGTCGGCGGCGGGAGTGGAGGCGGCGGCCGCGGGACGACGGGCTGCGGCCAAGTCGGACAGGACGGCGGGGGCGGAGGCGCGCACCGCGACCTTCCGCGTGTGGCGCGGCGACGCGGCGGGCGGCGAGCTGGTGGACTACCGGACCCCGGTGTCCGAGGGCATGGTGGTGCTGGACGCCATCCACGCCATCCAGGCGGAGCAGGCGAACGACCTGGCGGTGCGCTGGAACTGCAAGGCGGGCAAGTGCGGCTCGTGCAGCGCCGAGATCAACGGCATGCCGCGGCTGATGTGCATGACGCGCATGAGCGACATCGACCTGGACCAGCCGGTCACGGTGGAGCCCATGCGCGCCTTCCCGCCGGTGCGCGACCTGGTGACCGACGTGTCGTGGAACTTCCGCGCGAAGATGACGCTGAAGCCGTTCAACCCCCGCGCGCCGGACGCGGCAGACGGCACGTGGCGCATGGACCAGCGCGACGTGGACCGCGTGCAGGAGTTCCGGAAGTGCATCGAGTGCTTCCTGTGCCAGGACGTGTGCCACGTGCTGCGCGACCACCACAAGCACGCCGAGTTCGTGGGCCCGCGCCTCTTCGTGCAGGCGGCCATGCTGGAGATGCACCCGCTGGACGTGGAGGACCGCACCGGCGAGCTGCGGCACGCGCACGGCATCGGCTACTGCAACATCACCAAGTGCTGCACCAAGGTGTGCCCCGAGGGCATCACCATCACGGACAACGCCATCATCCCGCTCAAGGAGCGCGTGGTGGACCGGGACTTCGACCCGCTGGCGAAGCTCGTACAACTGGCAACCGGGAGAAAACGATGATCCGCGTGGTTCACCTGTTCGACCTGAAGAGGGGCGTGGAGGCCGACTCGTTCCTGCAGTGGCTGGACGCCAAGCTGGGCACCGCCGCGCGCCAGTTCGGGTGCACCGACCGCAAGACGTGGGTGCTGCTGGATGGCTTCGAGGGCACGTACCTGGCCCCGCGCCCCGTGCACGACCGCCCGCGCTACGTGAACGAGGCGTACTGGACCGACGCCGAGGGCCCGCAGCGCCTGCGCGACTGGCTGAAGACCACCACCGAGGGCCAGCAGGTGCACCACCGCTGGTTCACCTCCATCGAGAACCACACCGTCCTCCGCTACCTCGAAGGCTGGACCCGCGGCGAGACGGACGAGTAGGGGGATGGGACGGCAGATGACGGATCCCGGTGAAGACGAAGACGAGATCCTTCCGGAGTACGACATCCTGAACGGTGCGGTCCGCGGGAAATATGCGGAGCGATACGCTCGCGGGACGAACTTGCGCGAGCTGAGCGCCGACCCGACGACGACGCTTCCGCGGATATCGCACCGGGACGACGCTCGCCAGCCGCCCGATGTGCCCCACGACGACGATGGGGGGTAAGAGCGCGCGATCGGCGTTTATCGCACGCACCAGAACGAGACGCAGCCGCCGGCATATGCCGGCGGCTGCGTTTCGTCGATGCCACCGGAGCGCTCCAAACTCTCCGCAGCAGCCCACGATGGTGGGCTTCGTGCTGGCGTAGCCCCGCGGGTTTACCCGCCCGGGCGATGCCGCCCGCCTCGACTCTGCGGATAGCTACTCTGCGTCCGAACGGTTCTGACCCGACGATGCGCTGCCCGGCGCCATCCGCACCAGCATCCCCGCCACGATCAGCTCCTCTGCTGCTTTGGCTTCCACCACGCCTTGCCCGCCGATCACCGCGTGGAGAACCTGCGCCGTCTCCGCATCCAGCGGGCGCTGCTGGAACGGGCCGGCGCGGCAGTCGAGGAGCAGGTGGAAGTCGCCTTCGGGGACGTCTGCGTAGGGGAGCGGACTGCGGGCGTCGACGAGAGGGAGAAGGGCGAGCGGATCGTGCGCGAACCGGGCGATGCCGAGCAGCGGATGCAGCGCGAGCGGCCCGTCCGGCCAGCGCTCCGCGTCCGTCGCGACCTGCGCGGAGAGGCGCGCACAGGGGCGGGTCGCGACGTCGTAGCGCAGAAGCTCGTACTCCAGCACCTCCAGCAGGTACGGCGACTCCAGCCGGCCGCGCGCCACTTCGGCGCGAACGAAAACGGCGAAGCGCTCGGCCTCGCGGCGCATGTTGACGTCTGCCGGGGCTGACGACCAGAACTCATCGGCGAACGTGCGAGCATGGGTGCCGAGCAGGTGGATGGCGCCGGGCATCACCGCGGTGAGGGTGGAGACGCGGTTGTAGCGGTAGAGCGTGCAGTTGACCTTCATCCCCCGCTGTCCCGCCACCGCGGCCACGCGCCGGCGCTCCACCGCCGTCAGGTCGTATGCTGCGAGCTCGGCCGCGGATCCATCCGCCACGCGAGCGCACAGCGCGGGAGATGCGGCGAGGTCGGCAAGGGCAAGCTGGAAGGCGTGGAGCGACACGGCTACCGGCAGCGCTGCCAGACGTCGCGCGCGGTGCGAAGCTCGCGCATCACCCCTTCGTCGCCCAGCGTGCCGAACCAGCCCTCGTGAAACTCGAAGGTCACCGCGCACAGGTTGGGGCAGGCCGCCACCACCTCCGGCAGCAGCTCCCACACCGCGCCGGCCACGGCTCCCGCGTGCGAGTCGGTGTACAGCCCCGCCAGCTCGCTCCCGCCCGCGATGTGCAGCTCCACCACGCGCTCCAGCTCCAGCGCGCCGATGAAATCCCGCGCGTCGAAGCCGTGGTTGGTGGCGTTCACGACCACGTTGTGCACGTCCAGCAGCATTCCACCGCCGGTGCGCGCCATGAGGGCGTTCAGGAACTGCGGCTCCGTCATCTCCTGCTCGGGCAGGTCCACGTAGTAGACGTTGTTCTCCAGCAGGAACGGCACCGGGATGCGCGTCTGCACGTAGTCCACCCGCTCGCCGATCATCTCCAGCACCTCGCGGTCGTACGGCACCGGCAGCGCCATGGCGGCCGACAGCTCGCTGTGCGCGTCGGTGCCGGGCAGGCGGATGAAGTGCAGGTGGTCGCTGTGCCAGGGCATGCGGTAGCGCTCCTGCCAGGCGGCGACCTGCTCCACGTGCCCCGTGTCCAGCGGGTCCGCGCTGCCGATGGAGAGCCCCACGCTGTGCCCCACGATCGCCAGCCGCTGCGACGCACGGTCGATCACCTCCACCTGCGACTCGCGCTCGGCGAAGCGCACCGGCACCCCGCCGCCCTCGTCCAGCCAGCAGCGGTCGGGGATCACGGACAGGTAGTCCAGCTCGTCCGCGTGCTCGCGCACGAAGCGCTGGAGCGACGGGTTGTACAGCACGCCCACGCCCAGCCGCGGCAGGGCGGCCAGGCGCTCGGCGCCGTGCACGGTGTGGAGCTGCGAAACGCTCATTGCGCCGGCGGTGCGGGGTGAACGGGAACGCGGAGACGCACTTCCGGCCGGGCCGCCATGGCCCGGCCGGAACGCACGGCCTCAGACCTTGCCGGTCGGCTCCAAGGCGATGTCGATCCCCGGGTCGAGGGGATCCGGCGGACCGAAGCCCGAGCGGCACGCCGGGCAGGCCGGGTCCCAGGGCTGCGGTTCGATGGTCTTGATGGGGTCGGTGGTGGAGACGGCCATGGGGGCTCCTGGTGGTGGGAAGGTGCACTGCTCCGGGGGACGATGAACGCGCGGCCCGCCCCGGATCCGGCCGCCGCCGCGCGCTTCTGCCGAGCTCCTGCAAACTCCCTCCGCCACTGTCCGCCGGGCGAAGAGTCACGGCTCAATCGTAACCGTACCACCTCTTTCGCGCAACCACATTCAGTCTTGAAACGAAAGTAGACGATCGGGAAGTGTTCTGTGCATCTGTGGGGAGATTCCGCATAGATGCGGGGCGAACACACGGTCGCCATCTTTACTCTGCACGCAAACAGATTAATTGCGTTCTGTCATCAATAGAGCTATGGTAGCATACGGGAGATTTCCCCGGCGCGACCGCAGATGGAGCCGAGCGCGGGCGCCGACACTACCCAAGACACGGAGGCGAAGATGAAAAAGTTCAGCCTGGACCTCGAGGCGTTGAAGGTGGACAGCTTCTACTCCACGCCCGAGCAGCCGCGGCCGCGCCGGGGCACCGTGCACGGCCAGGCCGGGACCACCCAGCACGTCCTCGCGGGTGGGGACACCCAGGACGCGCGCTGCGGCATCACGGCGTACTACACGTGCACGATCACCGAAGACCCGGCGGTGTGCGCGGGCAGCGGTCCGGTCTCGGGCTACACGGTGTTCGGTGTCAGCTGCGGCCCCATCGGATCGTGCAGCGTGGGCTGCTGAGCGAACGCCGGCTTCTTGCGATGAGGTTCGCTGATGGGATGATGCGGCCCGCGGTCACCCGACCGCGGGCCGCCGTGTTTCGCAGCCGAAGCAGCGGCTGGAGCGCGCCGGCCGGCTCTACGCCGCGTCGGGTGAGTAGACGGTGCAGAGGCGGGTACCGGGACAGCCCGCGCCGCAGCTGGCGCCGTACTGGCAGGTGCCCACGCGCCCGTCGCAGGTGCCGACCTGGCTGTAGTGGCCGTGGACGGTGCCGCGCGCCTCGACCTCGGCCGCGCTGGTGTCGAACGTCTCCACGTCCAGCTTCTCCAGGTCCAATCGGATCTTGCGCATCTGCCTGCTCCTTGGCGGGTCTGGTGGGTTGGGGATGTACATCTGCCAGAAAGAGGCAGCAAACGTCGTTCCGCGTGACGACGACGATCCCGCGCCTGGCCGCCCTATCCGCCTTGCGAGCCGGAGGGGGCCCGTCAGCCCGGCGCTGGTTCGATGGAGCGGAAGAAGCGCTCGATGTCGTGGGATGAGCGGAGGATGACGGCGCGCTTGCCCGGGCCCAGCGCAGCGAGCCGCGCCAGGATACGCGGCCGGCGGGTCTTCGGGTAGCTCCAGATCCAGCGGACGAACTCCGCGTCGATGCGCTCCACGCAGCCGTCGGTCATGTCCGGGCGCGTGCGGCCGTGGTGCCGCACGCGGCGCTTCAGTGCGCGCCACAGGCACACCCTGCGCGGCACGTCCAGGAAGATCACCGTGTCCGCGGCGGCGGCGCGGATGTCCATCGTACCGCTGTAGTTGCCGTCCATCACCCAGCACTCGCGGGCGGCCAGGCGGCGCACCGTCTCCGCCCACTCGTCGGGCGGCGTCCGCACCCAGCCGGGGTGCCAGTACACCGAGTCCAGGTGCACGAGCGGCAGCCCCGCCGCCTGCGCCAGCCGCGCCGCGAACGTCGACTTCCCCGCCCCGCCGCACCCGATCACCATCACCCGCCGCATCGGACCGCTCTCGGAAAGAACACGCGCCGCATCCTCGCTCATCCCCCGGCCCCGGTGCTCAGGTTTTCGACTCGCGACGACGCTTCTCCGTAGATCGACTGAAGATGCACATCTACAGAAATTCAACGTGAGGCAGCCACCCCCGTCCTCGTCGCGGCTCGGGCGAGCTGGCAATCTCTGCTGCGACGTGCAAACCTCTGCGTCGTAGCGGCGGCTCAGCCTTCCGCGGGGAGCCAGAGGGTGAAGGTGCTGCCTTCGCCGACGGTGCTCTCCACCTCCAGGTCGCCCCCCATCCCCCGTGCCAGGTCGCGGCTGATGGCCAGGCCCAGGCCACTGCCCTCGGAGCGGCGCGTGCGGCTCATGTCCACCTGCACGAACGGGTCGAACACCGACGCCTGCTTCTCCGGCGGGATGCCGATGCCGGTGTCGGCCACGCGCAGGCGCACGCGGGCCGGCCCCGCCACGAGGCCCGCGTCCAGGCGCACGCTCCCGCCCTCGGGCGTGAACTTGAGCGCGTTGCTGAGCAGGTTGATCACGATCTGCTGCACCTTCTCGCGGTCCGCGCGCGCCGTGGTGCCGGGCTCCACGCGCACCTCCAGGCCCAGGCGCTTCGCCATCATCTGCGGCTCGACCATGAGCGTGACGTCGGCCATGAGCAGCGCCACGTCCACGTCCTCGAGCACGAACTCCACGCGGCCCGCCTCGATGCGCGCCAGGTTCAGCACGTCGTTGATGAGCCGGAGCAGGTGCTTCTGGCTGCGGGCCAGGCGGTCCAGCGCCTCGTGCTGGGCATCGGTCACGGGGCCGTGGATGCCCATGTCCAGCAGCTGCACGTAGCCGGCGATGGCGTTCAGCGGGGTGCGCAGCTCGTGGCTCATGACCGCAAGGAAGGCGCTCTTGGCGCGGTTGGCCTCTTCCGCCACCTCGCGCTGGCGCTCCAGCTCCACGCCGTGCTCCTCCAGGTCGCGGTTAAGGTTCTGGAGCTGCTCGGCCTGCGCCTCCAGCTCCACGGCCTGCTCGCGGAGCTGCTCCTGCTGGAGCTCCATCTCCACCGCCTGGGCCTCTAGCTGCTCGTTGGTGGCGCGCAGCTCCTCGGCCTGCTCCTCGAGCTGGGCTTTCGCCTCCTCGGCCACCTTGCGGGCCCGCAGCAGCTCTTCCTCGAACTTGCGGCGCTCGGTCACGCGCAGGAGCACGCACTCGTTGGCCCACGCGCCCTCGCGCTCGCGCCGCACGGCGTTCGCCAGCACGGCCACGTCGCCGCCGGCGGCCGTGCGCAGCAGCAGGAACACCTCCTCGGCCCGGCCGTGCATGCGCACCATGGGGAAGAAGTGCGTCTGGTAGAAGAGGCGCGCGCCCACGGTGAGGATCGTCTCGATGCGGCGCCCGTCCAGCTCGCCGGGGGCGTAGCCGAGCATCGCCGCCAGCGTGACGTTGGCGGCGTTGATGGTGCCGTCGTCGGCGAACGAGAGGAAGCCGGCCGGCGCCTCGTCCAGCAGCGCGTCCAGCGGCCGCGCGTTCCCGGCCGGTTCGCTCAACCGGCGTGCGCGGGCCGGAGGTACTCGCGCATCCGCTCGATGGTCTCTTCGGGGTGGCTCATGTGCGGGCAGTGGCCGGTGGCCTTCATCACCCGCAGCGTGCTGCCGGGCATCTCGCGGTGCAGGTAGTCGCCCACCTCCAGCGGCGCCACCATGTCGTCGCTGCACTGGAGGATGAGCGAAGGCACCCGCACGCCCGGCAGGTCGGCGCGGTTGTCGGAGAGGAAGGTGGCCTCGGCGAAGCGGCGCGCCACCACCGGGTCCGTGGAGCAGAAGCTCTCCACCAGCTCGGCGCCCAGCTCCGGCCGGTCCGGGTTCTTGACGATGGCGGGGCCCAGGAAGTTGGCCCAGCCGATGTAGTTGCCCTCCATCATCTCCAGCAGCCCCTCTATGTCGCCGCGCTCGAAGCCGCCCACGTACGGGTGGTCGTTCACGTACCGCGGCGAGGGCCCGATCATCACCAGCCGCTCGAAGCGGTCCGGCTCGCGGTTGGCCGCCAGCACGCCCACCATGCTGCTCACCGAGTGGCCCACGAACACCACGTCGCGCAGGTCCAGCGCGTGCACCACGTCCAGCACGTCCTGCACGTAGCCGTCCAACGCGGAGTAGCGTTTCGCGTCGTACGCGGCCAGGTCGCTCTTCCCGGAGCCCACGTAGTCGAACAGCACCACGCGGTACTCGTCCTCGAAGGCCGGGGCCACGAAGCGCCACATGTTCTGGTCGCACCCGAAGCCGTGCGCGAAGAGCATGGGCTGCGTGCCGCTGCCCGAGACACGCACGTTGTTCCTGCGCAGGACGTCGTCCGCCATCGGTCTGCCTTCCATCGGTCGTTCGCTGTTGATCAGGGCTCCGCGCGGCGTGGTGCACACGCGGGCGGACCTACACGATACCTTTCGGCCTCGCTGCGCGACACCGCCGGCACGCCGGACGGTGGATGCGGCGCAAGAACGCTGCGCATCCGCCCCATTGTCCGAGCGGAAGATGAAGACGAGCCGGCTCGGGAGATGGACGAATCCACCGCTCCCTGACGATGCGCAAAATCCTCACCGCGAAGGATGGGCCCCCGCACGATTCCAGGTCGGGCAGAGGCGCCGACATCCACCCGGGACGGAAGCTCCGTTCAGGATAGCCGGAGCCTCGTTGGTTTTCGACCTTCAGGCCCTCCTAGCCACGCCCGTGCGGCGGCGCCCCCTCCCGCTCGCTTAGGCTCGCACCCTCCCCCGCAAGCGGGAGAGGGTTGGTGGCTCCTCGCGCTTCGGTTGGACCGGCGGGGGCAGATGCGGTCGGTGTCGGTTCGCGATGGCGGACTTCGCGCTCCGTTGCCGCGCTTCGGTTACCAGGCATCGGCCACACGAAGGGTGTTCCGGGAAACGAAGAGGGCGTGAGATGCGCGGAGTCCGAGACTGCGATCACTCCGGAAACAAAGGCGCTCACGGGTTCGGTTCGCTTTCGCGTTCGGTCTCGCGGATGTAGACTGGACCCATCGAGCCAGCGCACCCCGAGTCCCGCGCCGTGTTTCTCTACGCGCGCGATCCTGCCGGACCCGCATCACCCGAGCTGTCCCCTCCGTGAAGAAGACCGCGCTCGTGTACGGCATCCTTGGCGGCGTGCTCATCGCCGTGCTGAGGCTGGTCGAGTACCGCTATCTGGTCCTGGAGCACTCG
The DNA here is from genome assembly GCA_035696245.1 of Longimicrobiaceae bacterium. Taxonomy (NCBI): domain Bacteria; kingdom Pseudomonadati; phylum Gemmatimonadota; class Longimicrobiia; order Longimicrobiales; family Longimicrobiaceae; species Longimicrobiaceae bacterium. The sequence goes on from DASRQW010000451.1 coordinate 19,620, forward strand.
CTGGAGATCTACGGCGGCATCGTCGCGGCGCTCTTCTCGGCGCTGGGGATCTGGCTCGGCCTCAAGCTCACGCGCACGCGCGAGACGGTGGTCGTGCGCGAGGTGCCCGTCCGCGTGGAGGTGCAGGTGCCCGTGCCCGCCGGCGGTCCGTTCGCGCGGAACGAGGCGCGGCTGGAGCAGCTGGGCATCACGCCGCGGGAGATGGAGATCCTGGAGGCGATGGCGGCCGGGTTCAGCAACCGCGAGATCGCCGAACGGCTCTACGTCAGCGAGAACACCGTGAAGACGCACGCCGCACGCCTCTTCGGCAAGCTCTCCGCACGCCGGCGGACGCAGGCCGTTCAGCTCGCGAAAGAGGCGGGGCTCATCCCCTGAAAGGATGACTTCCCCGTTTCGGCGCGACGATCATCCGTTCGGGTGACGCGGGAACCACGGCGGCAACACAGGTTGGGAGACGTTCACCCGCATGCCCACCTCTCGGAGGACCGACCCATGAAGAAGACCGTGCTCACCTTCGGCCTCATCTCCGGCGCCATCCTGTCGGCGATGATGCTCCTGACGCTCCCGTTCGCGGACGACGTCGGGTTCGACCGGATGGAGATCGTCGGCTACACGTCGATGGTGCTCGCCTTCCTGCTCATCTACTTCGGCGTGCGCTCGTACCGCGACAACGTGGCGGGCGGCACGGTGGGCTTCGGGCGCGCGTTCGCCGTCGGCGGGCTCATCGCGGTGGTGGCGTCCGTCTGCTACGTCGCGACGTGGGAGGTCATCTACTACAAGGTCACGCCGGACTTCATGAGCAAGTACGAGGCGCACGCCCTCGCGAAGGCGCGCGCAGCCGGCGCGAGCGCGGACGAGATCGCCGCCAAGAAGGTGGAGATGGAGAAGTTCGCGGAGATGTACGAGAACCCGTTCATCAACGTCGGCGCCACCTTCATGGAGCCGCTGCCCGTCGCGCTGATCGTGTCGCTCGTAACCGCCGGCGTGCTCAGCCGCCGGAAGAAGCCTCGGGTGGACGATGGCGTGGTGACGGCGGGGCGCCCCCTCCCGCTCGCGTAGGCTGGCACCCTGCCCCTGCCAGCGGGAGAGGGTCGATGGCTCCTCGCTCCGGACGCTTCGATGCGGGCTGAGCTTGGGCTCAGTCCGCGCAGGCGGACTTTGCGCAGTCGTTGCCGCGACTTCCAGTCGCCAGGCGCGGCCCCCGGCCACGGTGGGAATCGCGGAAGATCGAACCGCTGATGGGTCGAGCCTCGCCGTTTCCCATCTCTTCCCGAAAAGATCACGCCCTGCTCCCAGCCGAGAGCAGGGCGTCTTCTATTTCGGAGCGCGTCATTCAGTCGCCGGATGTGAGCACCTACGCCGCCAGCGCCTCCGGCTCGTCGGCTTCCTGGTCGGTCTCACCCGCGAGGCGGCGGGTGAGGCGGTCGCGGTCCAGCTGGTGGCACCAGCGGGCGACCACGAGGGTGGCGACGCCGTTGCCGACCGTGTTGGTGAGCGCGCGCGCCTCGCTCATGAAGCGGTCGATGCCCAGGATCAGCGCCACGCCCGCCACCGGCACGTGCCCCACGGCCGAGAGCGTCGCCGCCAGCACGATGAAGCCGCTGCCCGTCACCCCCGCCGCGCCTTTGCTGGTGAGCAGCAGCACGGCCAGCAGCGTGGCCTGCTGGAGCATGGTCATGGGCGTGTCCGTCGCCTGGGCGATGAAGACGGCGGCCATGGTCAGGTAGATCGCGGTGCCGTCCAGGTTGAACGAGTAGCCGGTAGGCACCACCAGGCCCACCACCGGCTTGCCCGCGCCCAGGTTCTCCAGCTTCGCCATCAGCCGAGGCAGCACCGCCTCGGACGAGCTGGTGCCGAGCACGATCAGCAGCTCTTCCTTGATGTAGCGCACGAAGCGGAAGATGCCGAAGCCGTGCGCCCGCGCGATCAGCCCCAGCACGCCGAACACGAAGATGAGGCAGGTGGCGTAGAAGGTCGCTATCAGCCCCGCGAGCGATGCCAGGGTGCCCACGCCGAACTTGCCGATGGTGAACGCCATCGCCCCGAACGCCCCTATGGGCGCCACCCGCATGATCATCCCCACGATCCCGAACAGCACCTGTGACAGCCGCTCGACGAGCTGGTAGATCATCTGCCCGCGCTCGCCAAGCCGGTGCAGCGCGAAGCCGAAGAGCACCGCGATGAGCAGCACCTGCAGGATCTCGCCCTCGGCGAAGGCGCCCACGAGCGTGCCGGGGATCACGTGCAGCAGGAAGCCGGTCACACCCTCCAGCTGTCCGGGCTTGGTGTACGCGGCGACGGCGGCCGTGTCCAGGCTGGCGGCGTTCACGTGCATCCCCGCGCCGGGCTGCACGACGTTGATGACCACCAGGCCCACGATCAGCGCCAGGGTGGACACGACCTCGAAGTAGAGCAGCGCCAGCCCGCCCACGCGCCCCACCTGCTTCATGCTCTGCATCCCCGCGATGCCGGTGACGACGGTGCAGAAGATCACCGGCGCGATGATCATCTTCACCAGCTTCACGAACGCGTCGCCCAGCGGCTTCATGGCCGCGCCCGTCGCCGGCGCCAGGCTGCCCAGCGCCACGCCCAGCGCGATGGCGCACAGCACCTGGAAGTAGAGCGTGCGGTAGAAGGGCTTCCGTTCCGCCGTGGCGGCCATGAGCGTCTTTCGGGAGATGTGGGAAGGACGATGCCCGTCTCGCCGCCCCGCCTACCCCGCGCACCATCGGGCGGAGGATGCACGGACGGGCGTTCGGGCCAGCGAAGGCGCCTCGGCGGATGCGGGAGGCGTGATGCGCATCGCGAGCGCGGGTGCACCGGCACGTTCGGCGCCCGCCCGCGCATCTGCCGACGGCGCCGCACGGCGGGCGATGCACGCTCAGCCGATGCGCATCATCGCCGAGGCTTAAACGATGCGCGGCGCCGGACCGCCGTGCATCTCCCGAAAGCTGTGGAGCGGATGGGTGCCGCGCCAGAGCGGCGGATGACGACCGGCGGCGGATGACGACCGGCAGCGCATCGCACCGGCGGTGCCGAGACGGAGGGCCGAGGCGCGCGGAGGCGGGACCGGACGATTTGACGCGGGGGACGGGGCTGGGTCTTTTACGGTACGGGTGGTGCACACCGCCCGCGGCGCCGGCAGGGTGCCGGCCCCACACCAGCCCGTCCGGACGGTAGCGTGACCAACGCAGCACCTCAAACCCATCGCCCGCTGGTGCTCACGGCGATGGTCCTGGCCGCCTTCATGGCCGCGATCGAGGGTACGATCGTGGCCACCGCCATGCCCAGCATCGCCGCGGAGATCGGCGGATTTTCGCTCTACAGCTGGGTCTACTCGTCGTTCCTGCTCATGCAGGCGGTGGCGATCCCCATCTTCGGAAAGCTGAGCGACCTGCTGGGGCGCAAGCCGGTGTTCATCGCCGGCGTGGTCGTGTTCCTCGCGGGCTCGGTGGCGTGCGGCTTCGCGACGAGCATGGGGATGCTGGTGGCGTTCCGCTTCGTGCAGGGGCTGGGGGCGGGCGCCGTGCAGCCCATCACCACCACGCTGGCGGGCGACCTGTACTCGCTGGAGGAGCGCGGCCGGGTGCAGGGCTACCTGAGCAGCGTGTGGGGCATCTCGTCCATCGCCGGGCCGCTGGTGGGCGGCATCATCGTGCACAGCGTGGGCTGGGCGTGGATCTTCTGGGCGAACGTGCCGCTGGGCATCGCCGCCATCGTGCTCATGGGCCGCTACCTGCACGAGGGCGTGGCGCACGGCGAGCGCAACATCGATTACGCGGGCGCCGTGCTGCTGCTGGCCGCCGTGGGCCCGCTGATGCTGGCGCTCACCCAAGGCAGCGGCTGGGGGATGCGCGCCGTGGTGCCGCTGCTGGCGATGTCCGCCGCCGCGTTCGCGCTCTTCGTGCGCCAGGAGCGCCGCGCGCCGGACCCGCTGATGCACATGGAGCTGTGGTCCGCGCCGCTCATCCGCAACGCCAACGTGGCCACGCTCACGTCCGGCATCATGATGATCGGCGTGATCACCTTCCTGCCCACCTTCGTGCAGGGCGTGCTGGGCGGGTCGGCGCTGCTGGCGGGCTTCACCCTCAGCGTGATGACGGTGGGCTGGCCGCTCGCGTCGTTCGCCGCCGGCCACCTCATCGTCACGCAGGGCGTGCGGCGAATCGTGCGCGTGGGCGGCGTGGCGGCGCTCGCGGGCACGCTCACCATCGCGCTCACGGCCGCGCACGGGGCGCTGGGGGCGGGCGCGGGGTCGTTCGTGCTGGGCGTGGGGCTCGGGCTGCTGAACACCACCTTCGTGGTCGCCATCCAGGCCAGCGTGCCGTGGAGCCAGCGCGGCGTGGCCACCGCCAGCAACATGCTCATGCGCATCCTGGGCAGCGCGCTCGGCGCCGCGCTCTTCGGCGGCGTGCTCAACCGGCGCATGGGCCGCTACGTCGCCGATGCGGGCCTGGCGGGCCACGTCTCCGTCGACAGCATCCAGGAGCTGATGGGCGGCGAGTCCGCGCCGCACGGCGCCGCCGCGCTCGACGCCGCCACGCGCGCCCTGCTGCGCACCGGCCTGTCCGGCAGCCTGCACCTCGTGTTCTGGGGCATCGCCGCGCTCGGCGTCCTCACCCTCCTCTTCGCCCTCCGCGTCCCCGAGATGGACCGCGACGCCGCCACCGACGTGGACCTCAGCAGCGCGATGCACTGAGCGACAACCGATCCCGGTACGGCACAGGACGCCACAGCCGCAGGCGCCGGTGCTCTGAAGGTCGGGGTGTCAGGTTGCTGTTGATTTCTGAACAATTAACAGCAAATTGACAGCAGAAGCGAGTGACGATGAAGATTCCGATGCGGGCACCCACTCTCGCGGAGTCGCTGAAGAGTAAGGTGTTCGCTCAGAAACTCACTGAGATTCGTGGTGTCGAACCGCTTCCCGATGGCAACTATCTGCACTGGGACGAGCTTCGGCACGGACAATCACCGGCGCGCCTTTCTCATGGTAAAGTAGCATAGGATTGGTCTTCGAAGACGAAAGGGGAGCCCGCGCGGGCTCCCCTTTCGTCCATCTACCGTCGTCCTCGGCCGAAACCGTCAGCCGGTCCGCATCTCCCGAACCTTGGCTCAGCCGTTGGCCTGGTTGTCGTCGGCGTGAGCCCAGGGGTCCTTGGCGAGCCAGGTCTGGTCCAGCGGCGAGAAAAGGAAGACCAGGCTGCCGTTGCTGAGCTGCGGGATCAGCTCCCGGGCGCGGTCCGGCTCCATGGCGGGGCAGCCCTCGCTGCGGCCGGCCTTGCTGGGCGTGACGTACGGGGCGCCGTGCACGACCACGCCGCGCGACCGCGCCGCGCTGTTGAAGCTGCCCGAGAGGCCCTGCAGGCGCATGCCGATGGAGTGGTAGAGCTGCCCGTTGCTGTGGCCGCTGAACGCGTACGTCTCCTGCGCCACGAACAGGCCCAGCGAGGTGGCCGCGCTGCCGTCGCGGTTGCTGAAGCGCGTGGGCACGCCCTCGCGCCCGGACGACGAGCCGCGGCCGTGCGCCACGGTGAACGGCCCGTCCACCACGCGCAGCGCGTCCATGTCGAACACGTACCCGCGCGGGGTGCGGCTGTCCAGGCCGTAGTCCACGAAGTACAGGTACGGCTTGCGCACCTTGTCCGGGTGAGCGGCCTTGTAGTTGAAGTAGGCCTCGAAGGCCAGCTTCAGCGCGTTGGGGTCGCTCTGCTCGCGAACGCTGCCCTGGAGCGCGCCCAGCGCCGTGACGATGCGGGCCTCGCGGGCATCGGCAACGGTGGCCGCCGCGGGGGTGGACAGCGTCTTCAGCCGCGCGAAGTTGGGCAGCGGCGCCTCGATGGCCGAGCCCACGAGGTTGCCCGAATGCGCCGGCACCGGGGTGCCGGGCTTCATGGTCTCGTGCTTCATGGCGCTGGCCGCGATGCAGAACGTTCCGGCGGCCAGCACGAGCAGGGGTGAACGCATGACGAATCCCGTTCATGGGCGCAGCGAGCTTGGGAGCCTGCGCCCGGTTTGGTCGTGATGTGGGGGATTGTGTGTCGATGTGTCGGAAGGACGTGCGCCTGCCGGACTGCCCCACGCAGAAGCGTGCTCGGCCAGAGGGCTTGGAGCCCCCGAGAATGCCGGTCACGCTTAGTTGTGTTGTTTGATTGCACTTAAGATAACCCAAAACCCGCTTTTGCGCGACCCCTGCCGGGAACATCCGCACCCTTTCCAGGCGTTTGCACGGTGATGGGACGAACTCCGCCTTCCCGCATCACGCAAGGGCCGATTGCGTGCGGTATAAAGCCGGCGTTTCCCCGTAGCCGGTAAGCATCCCATCAGTGCGCACGCGGCCTATCACCCCCTCGGGCGGGCTGATAGCATACAGCGCGGCTCCGGCTCGTCATCACCCCGCCCACATCAACCCGAACCGCCGCGCATCGGCTTCGATGATCACACATCCACACGCCCACGTGTTGCCGAGCGATCCTCCGAAGCGCCGCGACGGCTCGCGGTCAGTCTCCGCAGGGGGACTTCGAGCAATCGCGGTTTCATCCGCCCGCACTCGGCAGCTCCAGGCTCTTCCGGAGCCCGCATGACCTCTCCCGAGCTTCGGCCTTGGCAGGTGTGGATCGACACGGGCGGCACGTTTACGGATTGCCTGGCGCGCGACCCCGCCGGCCGCCTGCATCGCGCGAAGGTGCTCAGCAGCTCGTCCCTCCGTGGCGCGGTCGCCGAGGTGCTCGCGGCCGACCTCCTGCGCATCCGGGAGGACTGGGGCGCGGCGCGCGATGGGGTCCGCGGCTTCCGCTTCCGCCTGCTCTCGCCGAGTGATGCGAACACATCTACCGAATCGGTGGATGCGCGGCCGTCCATCGCTTCGGTAGATGCGGAGCGGACGGTCGTAGCGTATGACCCCGCGGCGGGGACGCTGCGGCTGGACCGGGCGCTCCCGGCAGATGCGCGGCCCGGCGCGGCGTTCGAGGTGCGGTCCGAAGAGGAGGCGCCGGTGCTGGCCGCCCGGCTCGTCACGGGAACGGCGGCGGGAGATGCGCTGCCGCCGCTGGCCATGCGGCTGGCGACCACGCGCGGCACCAACGCGCTGCTGGAGCGGCGGGGGGCGCCCACGGCGCTGTTCATCACCCGCGGCTTCGGCGACCTGCTGCGCATCGGGACGCAGCAGCGGCCGGATCTGTTCGCGCTGGACGTGCGGCGCCCGGAGCCACTGTACAGCGAGGCCGTGGAGGTGGACGAGCGGCTGGCGGCGGATGGCTCCGTGCTCCGTCCGCTGGACCTGGCGGCGCTGGAGCCCGCAGCGCGGCGCCTGCTCGCCGCGGGCGTGCGCGTGGCCGCGGTGGCGCTCATGCACTCGTTCCGCGATCCCGCGCACGAGCGCGCCGTGCGCGACTTCCTGCTCTCGCTGGGCTTCGTCCACGTGTCGTGCTCGGCAGACCTGGCGCCGCTCATCAAGCTGCTGCCGCGCGCGGAGACGGCGGTGGTGGACGCGTACCTGGGCCCCGTGATCGGCGACTACCTCGCGGGCGTCCGCGCCGCGCTGGGCGACGGGCGGCTGCACGTGATGACGAGCGCCGGCGGGCTGGTGCGGCCGGAGGACTTCCGCGCCAAGGACTCGCTGCTCAGCGGGCCCGCGGGCGGCGTGGTGGGCGCGGCGCTGGCCGGGCGGCGCGGCGGCTTCGCGCGCGTGATCGCCTTCGACATGGGCGGCACCAGCACCGACGTGGCCCGCTTCGACGGCGGCTTCGAGTACGTGTGGGAGCACGAGGTGGGCGGCGGGCGCATCGTCGCTCCCGCGCTGGCGATCGAGAGCGTGGCGGCGGGCGGCGGCTCGGTCTGCACCTTCGACGCGCAGGGGCTGCGGGTGGGGCCGGAGAGCGCCGGCGCGCAGCCGGGGCCGGCCTGCTACGGCGCGGGCGGCCCGCTCACCGTGACCGACGCGAACCTGCTGCTGGGCCGCATCGTCCCCGGCCGCTTCGCCATCCCGGTGGACCCGCGCGCCGCCGCGGAAGCCGCGGACGCCCTCGCCGCGCGCGTGCACGCCGCCACGGGCGAGCGCATCGGGCGGGAGGCGCTGGCGGCGGGGCTGGTGGACATCGCGGACGAGCGGATGGCCGACGCGATCCGCACCATCTCGCTGCGCCGCGGCTACGATCCCGCCGCGTACGCGCTGGTGGCGTTCGGTGGCGCGGGCGGGCAGCATGCGTGCGGCGTGGCGCGGCGTCTCGGCATCCGCACCGTCGTGGTGCCGCCGGACGCGGGGCTGCTGAGCGCGCTGGGTATCGGCCACGCGCCGGTGGAGCGCTTCGCGGAGCGCCAAGTCCTCCGCCCGCTGGAAGACTCGGAGGCGGAGCTTCCGGAGATGGCGTCTGCGCTTGCCGCGCAGGCCACCGCCGCCGTCGCGCGCGAAGGCGTTTCGGTAGATGACATCGACGTCCCCCGCCGCATCGTGAACCTGCGGTACGCGGGGCAGGATTCCACGCTTTCCGTGGACTGGGACGGCGCGTCGCCGCTGCGTCCGG
>DASRQW010000452.1 GCA_035696245.1 Longimicrobiaceae bacterium
CTCCCACGCAGTTTGTGGGGGAGGGTAGCGAGCCTAAGCGAGCTGGGAGGGGGCACCGCCGCCGCTCCGGAACCCCATCGGATCTCCGTCGTCCGTCACTCACCCCTTCCCGCCCCCCGCCGCATCCTCATCTCCCGAACCGCTCTCGCGGGCGGCGGCGCGCTGGGCCTGGCGGGCGGCGATCTTCGCCTCGTAGCCGCGGTCCGTCGGCTCGTAGAACGTCTCGCCCGCGATCTCGTCCGGCAGGCACTGGAGGTCCACGTACGCGCCCTCGTAGTTGTGGGCGTACTTGTAGCCCTCGCCGTAGCCCCAGTCCTTCATCAGCCGCGTGGGCGCGTTGCGAAGGTGCAGCGGCACCGGCGCGTCCGGATGCTCGCGCGCGGCCTCGGTCGCGGCGGCGAGGGCCATGTACGCGCGGTTGGACTTGGGCGCGTTCGCCACGTACAGGATCGCGTTCGCCAGCGGCAGGAAGCCCTCGGGCGCGCCCAGCCGCTCGAACGCGAGCATCGCCTGCACGGCGACCATGCCGGCCTGCGGGTCGGCCAGGCCCACGTCCTCGTACGCGGCGGCCACCAGGCGGCGGAAGAGCGTCTTGGGGTCCTCGCCGCCCTGGATCATCCGCATGCCCCAGTACAGCGCGCCCTCGCCGCTGCTGGCCCGCAGCGACTTGTGGAACGCCGACAGCATCTCGTACGCGAGCGTGGTGTCGTAGCGTGCCGTGCGCTGCTGCAGCGCCTCGCGCATGACCTCGGGGCCGATGGTGGAGCCCGGGCCGGAGAGGCGGGCCGCGATCTCCAGCCCGGAAAGCGCCTGGCGCGCGTCACCCCCCGTGCTGTGGACCAGGATGTCCTCCGCCTCGGGGTCCAGCGCCAGTTCCATCCGCCCCAGCCCGCGCTCCTCGTCCGCCAGCGCGCGGTGGATCACGGCGCGCAGGTCGTCCTCCGTGAGCGACTGGAGGACGAGCACCTGCGAGCGCGACAGCAGCGCGGGGTTGATCTCGAACGCGGGGTGCTCCGTGGTCGCGCCGACCAGGCCGAGCAGCCCGGACTCCAGCGTGGGAAGGAGGAAGTCCTGCTGGCCCTTGTTGAGCCGGTGGATCTCGTCGACGAAGAGCAGAGTGCGCTGCTGCGCCTTCCGCCGCGCCTCGGCCTCCTTCACCACCTCGCGGAGGCGCGGCACGCCCTCGCTCACGGCGTTGAAGGGCACGAACGCGGCGCCGCCGTGGCCCGCGATCACCCGCGCCAGCGTGGTCTTGCCCGTGCCCGGCGGGCCGTGGAGGATCAGGTTCGGCAGGTACCCGGCGCCCACCAGCTTCCGCAGCGTGCCGTCCGGGCCCACGAGGTGCTCCTGGCCGACGATCTCGTCCAGCGTGCGCGGGCGCATGCGCTCAGCCAGCGGCGCGTCCGAGCGCGGCGGCTTCGGCGCGGCGGACGGCCCCGCATCTCCCGAGCCCGTTCGCGGTGCACCTTCCGGCTCGCCGAACAGCGACAGGTCGCTCACGCCTCGCCTCCCAGCATCAGCCACGCGGCGTAGAAGAGCGCCACGCCGAAGAAGACGGAGAGCGCGGCCGACCAGCTGCGCTCCTTCTGCACCTCGGGGATCAGGTTCGACGCGGCGACGTACAGCGTGACGCCGGCGCTGACCGCCAGGCCGTACGTCTGCAGCGGCGCGATCACGTCGGTGAGGAACACGCCCACCACGGTGGAGACGCCCAGCGCGACCACGCCCAGCAGCGCTCCCCGCCGCGAGTTGCCGCTCGCCATCATCACCGAGGCCACCGTCACGCCCTCGGGGATCTTGTGCAGCAGGATGGCCACGAACACCAGCATCCCCACGGCCGAGCCCACCGCAAAGCCGCTGGCGATGGCCACGCCGTCGAAGAAGGTGTGCAGCAGCAGGCCTAGCAGCGCGGAGATGCCCACGTGCTCGTCCACGTGGTGCGTCTCCTCGCCGAAGTGGAAGTGGGGCGTGAGCACGTGCTGCGTGAGGTGCACCAGCAGGTAGCCCACCAGCACGCCCACCGCCGCGTTCACCCCGCCCTCCAGCGCGTGCGGGAGCATGGCGAGCATCGCCACCGCGAGCATGAAGCCCGCCCCGAAGGCGATGAGCAGGCGCTGCGTGTTCCGCCCGCGCGGCGAGGCCGTGGTGATCACCAGCCCGCCCGCGACGTTGGCGGCGCCCGCCGCCAGAGCATACAAGATCGCTGCGTTCACCCGCTGCGCCTGACCCGAAAAGGAATCCGAACCGCCGAGAGATTGGAAGCTGCCAAAGTCGCGCCCGCGCGGGGTCGATGTCAACTGCGTGCGGGAGATGCGCCGCGGACCATCTCCGCAGATGGGGCGATCCTCGTCCCACGTCACACGAGAACAGCGGGTCGCCTCATGTCCGCAGATGCGGTCCGCGGATATTGTGTCGATGTGGTAGATGCGCGGATCGGATCGCCATTGGAGGACGGGAGATGCGGGACAAGACGATGGAATGGCGGAGGGGCGAGCTCACCGTCTCGACCGATCGGCGGAGGCTGGAGCTGGATGCGGTGCTGGAGATGCTGCTCGCCACGCACTGGGGCGGCGGGATGCGGCGCGACCTCCTGGAGCGCGCCGTGGAGAACTCCGTCTGCTTCGGGGTCTACCGCGGCGCGCGGCTGGTGGGGTTCGCGCGGGCCGTGAGCGACCTGGCGACGTACGGGTACCTCACCGACGTCGTGATCACGGAATCCGAGCGCGGGCGCGGGCTGGGCCGCTGGCTGGTGGAGTGCATCCTCGCTCACCCGGACCTCCAGAACCTCCGCCGCTTCTCGCTGATGACGCGCGACGCGGCAGGGCTGTACGAGCAGTTCGGCTTCGGCCCGCAGCGCGGCACATCGACCTACATGGAGATCTGGAACCCGGCCGCGTATGGCGCCTCCGCGGGTTGATGGTGTTCTCACGGCCGCGCCAACGGTTCAACTCGCCGCTCCTGCTAGTCCAATAATGGGTGCACTGACGAATCAGGGTAGAACGAGACCGCCGGAAGAACGAGGACACGATCCCGGCGCCGGCAAGCCTCTCGGAGCCCACCCATCGCCGTTCTCCAGAGTAGTCTGGCGTGTACTGTATCGTGAGTTCCCGTCGATTCCGAGAAGAGCGAACATGAAGCATCATCTGCGTACCTGGAGCGATGGCTATGGCGCGTCATTGGGCAATCGAAACTGTCGGATCGGCGCTCCATCGGCTCATGGTAGCGTTGATGTTCACGATGACGACACGGAAACAAGTTCTTGGCTTCGAACTGTGCGACGTCACCCTGAATCATGATGGCGCCCTCCTGTTCGACCGAGTGGGGGCGGCACTCGAGATGATCCGCCAGTACGACCCGAGACGTTTCCGGAGGATGCAACGCGAAGTCGCCTGGATTGGCGTTACGAACTCGCCTGCCGCCGCGGGGCGATACTGGCTTGGTCCCAAAGCGGTGGTGCTTGATGCGAGTTTCATTCGGGGCTTCGTTGTCGAGTCCATCGCAATGGTCATCGTGCATGAAGCAACCCATGCTCGGATTCGGCAGCGAGGGGTCCGCGTCAGGGGGAAGGAAGGGCGAGAGGAGCATACGTGCGTAGGGCAGGAAATCATTTTTGCGAGGCGTATCCCAGGGACGGAACAGTTGATTCAGGGAGCGAGGGAGAAACTCGAGAGCCGGTACTGGGAGAGAAACGTCCCGCTGAGGAGTACATGACGGGCCTCGGATCTCCGAGGTGGGGCTCCCAGGCTACTCGGTGCCGGGTCGCGCCAAGTAGTGCCTGCGCAGGCGGATAGGGATCGGATGCGATGAATCGCACCCCTACACGGCGCCGCATCGGACACTGGCCGCGTGGCATCTACGGACGGGTGAGTCAGTCGCCTTCGAGGACGACGAAGGCGGCGGCGGTGTCGCCGGTGTGGGTGAGGGTGAGATGGATGCGGCGGACGCCGCGCTCGGCGGCGCAGCGGGCGGCCTCGCCGGAAAGGACGAGCGACGGGGCGCCACTGGGGGCGGATACGACCTCCACGTCGGTCCAGCAGCCGCCGCGGCCCCAACCGGTGCCCAGTGCCTTGAACAGCGCCTCCTTCGCCGCGAAACGCGCTGCGAACGACTCCGGCGGGTGGCGGCTGGCGTGGCAGCGGCGTGCCTCGGCCGGGGTGAAGAGGCGGGCCAGGGCGCGCTCGCCGCGGCGCTCCATCATGGCGGCCACGCGGCTTATGCTCGCCAGGTCGGCGCCGATGGCGACGATCACGGCCGCTCCTTGCGCGGGTGGGGAAAGGGTGGCAACGTTGCGCCGCCAATGTACGCCGCGCGCGGCCCCGCCTCAACGGCCCGCGCGGCACGCCATTCGCAAGACCGCGCGCTCCGTCGCCCCGTGTGGGCGGCCGGCTTACGCGCACCCGAACGAAGCGACTGGGGAGGAACGACGTGGCTCGATCCCGCTGGCGGAACAGGCTGTACCTCGCGGGCGTGCTCGCCGCGGGGATCGGGGCGGGCATCCTGACCGGCTTCTTCCTCATCCACATCATCATCGGGCGGTGGGGCAAGATCTGACGCCCCGCCCGGCTTTCTTTCCGAATCGACGAGCGGTTGCGGCACCGCAGGATGCAGCTGGATATGACGCGTCTCCCCTTCCCCCGCGCGCTGGCGCTCCTCGCCGCGCTGCTCCTTCCGCACGCCTCGCACGCCCAGGCGCCGTCCGACGGCGGCTCGCTCGCCGCATCCGCATCTCCCGAAGTCGCTTCGCTGGATGCCGACCTGCGCGCGATCCTGCGCGCCACCGGCTGGAGCGACGCGCGGTACGGCGTGGTGGTCGTCTCGCTGGACCGCGGCGACACGCTGTTCGCGCTGAACGCGGACGAGAGCCTGGCGCCGGCATCGAACCTCAAGCTCTACAGCACCGCGGCGGCGCTGTCGTACCTGGGCCCGGACTTCCGCTACTCCACGTACCTCATCGCCGGCGGCGACGTGCGCGACGGCGTGCTGGAGGGCGACGTCGTCCTCTTCGGCACGGGCGACCCGTCCGTCTCCGCGCGCATGCAGGAGCGTGCGTCTGCCGTGATGGACGCGCTGGCGGACTCACTGGCCATGCGCGGCGTGCGCGAGGTGCGCGGCGCGGTGGTGGGCGACGGCAGCTTCTTCGACGCACAGTGGCGCGGCGAGGGATGGACGGCCTCGGACCTGGGCGCGGCGTACGGTGCCCCCGTCGGCGCCCTATCTGCCGACGAGAACCTGACGGCGCGGCGCACGCCGGTGGAGAACCCCGTGCGGACCGCCGCGTCCGTGCTGCGCGACGCGCTGGAGCGGCGCGGGATCGCGGTGCGCGGCGGCGTTCGCATCAACCTGGACCCGTCGTCGTCTCCCGCCTCCGCGTATGGCCCGGCGGGAGTGGCTGCGCGGCGCGGGACCATCGTGGCGACGCACCTGTCGCCGCCGCTGCGCGACATTGCGAGCGTGACCAACCACGTGAGCCACAACCTCTTCGCGGACGCGCAGCTCAAGACGGCGGGGCGCGCGGCGGGCGGCAAGGGCAGCTTCGACGCGGGCTTCCGCGCCGTGCGCAAGCTCCTCGCGCAGGCGGGCGCGGACACGGCGGCGGTGCGCATGCACGACGGCTCGGGCCTGTCGCGGCTGGACCGGGTGACGGCGCGGACCACGGTTCAGCTCCTGTCGTTCATGTCGCGCGGGCCGCTGGCGGACGTCTACCTCGCCTCGCTGCCCGGCGCGGCGGAGAAGGGCGGGCTCAAGCGCATGTACGGCACCGCCGCGGCCGGCAACCTGCGCGCGAAGACGGGCACCATCCACGGCGTGTCGTCGCTCTCCGGCTACGTCACGTCGGCGGGCGGCGAGCGGCTGGCGTTCAGCATCATCGGCAACGACCTGCCGGACACGCACCGTGCCAAGCGCGTCGAGGACGAGATCGGCGTCCGGCTGGCGGAGTTCCGGCGGCCGTAGCTCCATCTCGCGGCAGATGAACGGAAGGGGAAAACCTCGCGCGGTCTTCCCCTTCTTTCGTATCCGGTCTCCACTGCCCCGAACGGCCGATCCGCCGCCGCTCATCGCCCGCGCGGTCGCGTGGTCGTACGGCGGGGATGGAGCGGACGCATCTCCGAATGGTAATTCCGCTCCGACTTTCGCCACGAGACGTAGCTCGCTGCCGTGAACGGGTCGCGCGCGGTGACGCGGTAGCTGCGGAGGACGAGGGTGCGCGTGCCGCGCCAGCCAAGCCGCGCGATCAGCCAGTGGAGCCGGGTTGGCGATTCGAACGTGCGCCCGTGCCACAGGCCCGTCTTCGCCGTCAGCGTCTTGGGCGCGACGAAGGCGCCGCGTGCGAAGGGGCGGAGGCGGCGCGGCAGGCCGGCCGCCCACTGCTGCCGAACCGCGTGCCAGCCGTCGGCGCGGCGGATCTTCAGGAACTGGCTGGTGCACCCCGCCGTCCCGTTCCAGCAGACGGTGAGCGCCAGCATCGCGCCGCCGCCGGGCGCGTCGCCGATCTCGGGAATCACGTCGGCGAACCACGTGGGCCAGTACACGCCCTGCCATTCCGGCCGCAGCACCCCGCCCGCCCGCGCGGCGGAGTAGACGACCAGCGTCTCCTCCTGCCTGCTGTAGATGACTGTGTCCTTCGTCGTGGGATCGGGAAAGGTGTCGGCGATGATCGTCTGGTAGATGCCGACCGACCACCGCCGCCCGCCCGCCATCCCCAGGTCCGCCATCTCCACCGGCCTGCACCCCGCGCTGGAAACCGCCGGGCAGCGCGTTCTTGCCTGCGCCTGCGAGATGGGTGCTGCGTGCGTCAGATAGCCCGGCGCCACCCACTCCGGCGGGTCGACGTCCTGCGCTTGCAGCCTGCAGCCGCCGGAGACGAGCAGCATGGTCGCGGAGAGGAGCGCGTGTCGCATCGGCGTCCGTAGAGCCTGGGAGGTGGAGGAGAAGTGCGGTGGGAGCGGAGCGTGCAGCGGCCGGCAAGAACACGACGGGAGATCCACGGTGAACGAGAACACAGCGATGCGCCGGGGTCGTCAGCGGCCGGGATGAAGCTGCCGGGAACGGTTGATGTCGGGCGGAACGGACGTCCGCCACTGCGGGTGAGGCCGGAACGGGTCGCGAGACGTAACGCGATAGCTTCGCAGGACGAGCGCGTCGTCACCCTGCCACTTCAGCCCTAAGACGAGCCAGCGCATCTGCTGGCCGCCGCTCGGCCGCGGGCCGTCCCAGAGGCTGGTCCAGCCGCCCAGCGTGCTCGGAACGATTCGCGCCCGGCTGCCCCGGTCCCGCAGCGCAGCGGGCAGTCCCTCCGCCCAGCGCTTGCGCACGGGGTGCCAGCCTTCGGCGCGGCGGACCGCCAGGAACTGCTCTCCGCATGCCGCGGTGCCGAACCAGCAGACGGTCAGGCCCAGCAGCGCTCCGCCGCCCGGCGCGTCGCCCACCTGCGGCATCACCTCGTAAACGTACGACTGCCGGTACTCTCCGTGCCACTCCGGCCGCAGCGGTCCGCCCGGCCGCGCCGCGGAGAACACCACCACCGCCTCGCCCCCGCGGGTGTTGAGGACCGTGTCACGGCCGGCGCGCTCCGGCACCGTGTCGGTGATGACCCACTCGTAGATCCCTGCCGACCAGCGCCGTCCGCCGGCCACCCCCAGGTCCACCATCTCCACCGGCTTGCAGCCGCGCGGGCGGCCGGTCTGCGCGGGACAGCGGCTCCGCGCCTCCGCCTGCGAGATCGCCTGGGCGTTGCGGACGAACCCTCGCCGAACGAGGTCCGCCGGCTCGACCTCCTTCTGCGCAAGCAAGCGCGGCGCGGGCGCGAAGAGCAGGAGCGCGAGAAGCAGGCGAGAGCGCATCGACATTGTGGGATCGGGAACGTTGGATAGGAACCGCGGGAAGGTCGATGCGTGCCGGGATCATCATCCGTCGAGCATCCGTCGATACGGCTTGGGCAGGGAGATGAGAGATGTGCATCGGCCGACCCGCATCTCCCGTCTCACCGGCCGCTCGTCAGTCCGCCCGAAGCGCGATCATGGGATCGACGCGGGTGGCGCGGCGCGCGGGCAAGGCGCTCGCCGCGAGGGCGACGAGCGCGAGGAGGACCGCGACGCCTGCGTAGGCGATTGGGTCGACGGCGCTCACGCCGTACATGAACCCGCCCAGCAGGCGGTGCAGGACGAACGCGGCGACCAGCCCGGCGGCGATGCCGGTGCCCGCGAGCGCCGCGCCGTGGCCGACCACGAGCCGCGAGACGTCCGCCCCGCGTGCCCCGAACGCCAGCCGGATGCCGATCTCGCGCGTGCGCTGCGCGACCAGGTACGAGATGACGCCGTAGATGCCCAGCACGGCCAGCAGCAGCGCCGCGCCGCCGAACGCGCCCAGCAGCAACAGGCTGAACCGCCGGTCCGCCAGCGAGGCGCTGAACACCTCGTCGAGCGTGCGGAAGGTGGGCGGCACGTCGGGCGCCATCTCGCGCAGGATGCGGCGCGCGGGGCCGATCATGGCCGCCGCGTCCACCGGGCCGCGCATCACCACGTGGAAGCGGCTGATCTTGCCCGTGCGCTGCCGCGCGGAGCCGTACAGCGTGGGCCGCGGCTCCGCGTCCACGCTGGCCTCGCGAATGTCGCCCACCACGCCGACGACGGTGAACGGGTGCAGGTCGCCGTCCATGTTGCCGAACTGGATGATCTTGCCCACCGGGTCCTGCCCCGGCCACCGCTTCCGCGCCAGCGACTCGCTCACCAGCGCCACGTGGCCGGACGTGGGCCCGTCGCCCGGCTGGAACCAGCGGCCGCGGCGCAGCGGGATGCCCATCGCCCGGAAGTAGCCGTCGCTGGCCACGCGGTACTCGGCCTGGCCGGTGCGCGCCGGGTCCGCCGCCAGCCGCTGGAAGTCCTCGAAGCTGGTGGCCTCGTCCGGCCGCATCAGCTCCAGGAAGGTGCCGTCGGAGTAGCCGCCGTCCAGCGGGAAGGCGTTCACGCCGCCCACCTCCGTCACGCCGGGAATGGCGCGCAGCCTCCCCATCAGCTCGTCCTGGAACGCCGCCAGCCGCACGCCGCCAGCCGCGTCGGCAGGGTCGTCCATCGCCAGGTCCAGCACCACGCCGCCGCCCGTCCGGTAGCCCGTGTCTGCCGAGAGCAGGCGCAGGAAGCTGCGGCCCAGCACGCCCGCGCCCACCAGCAGCACCAGCGTGAGCGCCACCTGGAGCGCCGCCAGCCCGTCGCGCATGCGCCCCGCGCCGCCGGACACGGTGCGCCCGCGGGCCATCCGCTCGCGCAGCTCGCCGCGCAGCGCGTGCAGGGCCGTGAGCGCACCCAGCGCCACCGCCGTCACCAGCGAGACGGCGAGGGCGAAGAGGAAGACGCCGCCGCTCACCTCCACGTCCGCCACGCGCGGCAGGCCCTCGGGCTGTAGCCGCCGCAGCACGCGCACGCCCCACCACGCCACGGCCAGCCCCACCGCGCCGCCGGCCAGCGAGAGCAGCAGCGCCTCGGCCACGAACTGCTGCACCAGCCGGCCGCGGCCGGCGCCCAGCGCCAGCCGCACCGCCGTCTCGTGGCTCCGCCCCGCCGTGCGCACCAGCAGCAGGTTGCTCACGTTGGCGCAGGCGATGAGCAGCAGGAACGCCGCGGCACCCAGCAGGAGCATCAGCGCGGGCCGGACACGGCCGACGATCTGCTCCTGGAGCGGCACCACGGCGGCGTTGGACATCCAAGTGTCCTCGCCATGCACCGCCTTGAGCCGCCGCGCGATGGCGCTGGCCTCCTGCTGCGCGTGCTCCACCGGCACGCCCTCGCGCAGGCGGCCCAGCGCCTGGAAGTTGTGCGCGGTGCGGCTGGGGAAGAGCGGGTACGCCTCGCGCGGCTCCCACAGGTCGGTGCCCGTCGGGAACGCCGCGCCGTCCGGCAGCACGCCCACCACGCGGTACAGGCGCCCCCCGAAGCGCAGCTGCCGCGACGCCAGGTCCGCCGTGCCGCCCAGCGCGCGCAGCCAGAACGCGTGGCTCACCACCACGGCGCCGGGCCCGCCCTCGCGCTGCTCCTCGGGCGCGAAGAGGCGGCCCAGGGCGGGCTTCACCCCCAGCACCGCGAAGAAGTCGCGCGACACCGAAGCCGGGTGCGCCCGCAGCGGCTCGCCGCCGCCGTTCACCGTCACCGCGTCGCCCGCCTGGAGCTCGGCCATCGCCCCGAAGCTGCGGCTCTGCTCGCGCAGGTCGGCGAAGTTGGGGTCCGAGAAGTTCATCTCCGCGCCGTCCTTGCCCAGCTGCCAGAGCTGGACGATGCGGTCCGGCTGCGGGAACGGAAGCGGCCGCTGGAGCACCGAGTGCACCACGCTGAACAGCGCGGTGGTGGCCCCGATGCCCAGGCCGAGCGCGAGGACAACCACCAGCGTGAACCCCGGCGCGTGGCGCAGCGACCGGGCGGCGTGGCGGAGCGAGAAGCGGAGGCTTTCCATGCGGTACCTGTGGGGGGATCGTCGGGGATGTCGCCGCGGCGAGACCTGTCTTCGCGGCATCCAGCGGCTCGTGCGGACGGGATTCGATGCTTGCGCCGGCTACTTCGTTTGACCACGGGAGATGAACGGCGGTTGCGACGCCGCGCATCTACCGAAACCCGCAGTACCTCGCAGCCGAATCGCAGCCTACGGAACGTTCGGTAGATGCAGGATGTGCGATGATGTCAGATGAAAGCTCGTCGATCGATGCAGATCGACCCTCGCTGCCGGGCGAGATGCGGCACGCGTTCGATGCGCATCGCCAGCCCACCGGCGGATGCGCGGC
Source organism: Longimicrobiaceae bacterium (assembly GCA_035696245.1). Taxonomy (NCBI): domain Bacteria; kingdom Pseudomonadati; phylum Gemmatimonadota; class Longimicrobiia; order Longimicrobiales; family Longimicrobiaceae; species Longimicrobiaceae bacterium. The sequence goes on from DASRQW010000452.1 coordinate 10,766, forward strand.
TGGGCGGGACTTCGGCGGACCGCGACGACGGCAGGAGATGCGCAGCCGCCGCGCATCTCCCGACGACCCTGCCCTCAGCCCTGCGGGATGACGCGCCGGGCGAAGAGGAAGAGGCGGCGCAGCTCCTTCTCGTAGTTGCGGCGGCCGGCCAGGTCGTTGCGCGCCACGCCGCCGTTGCCCAGCGACGAGTGGATGATCCTGGACCCGCCGGTGGACATGGTCACGTGCGTGCAGCGCCCCGGCTCCTCGGCGTAGAACATGAGGTCGCCCGGCAGCAGCCGCCCGAAGTCGTCGCCCGGGTCGACCTCCTCGCCGGTGCGCGCCTGGAGATCCGCGTCGCGCGGCAGGCGGAGGCCGTGCATCTGGTACACGCGCTGCACGAGGCCGGAGCAGTCCACGCCGCCCATCGTCACGCCGCCCCACAGGTACGGCACGCCCAGCCACCGCGCCGCCGTCTCGCACACCGCCGCGCCGTCCAGCGGGAACGCCAGCGGCCGCAGCGCCGCGGGGATCAGGTCGCCTTCGGGCATGCCGCGGCGCCCGTCCGGCAGCCGCACCACCGTCTCGGACTCGCGCACCACGCGGGCGCCCCACGGCAGCCGCGCCAGCACGTCGCCGTCGTCCGTGCGCAGCTCGGCGCCCAGCGAGAGCCAGGCGTCGCCGTCGGTGCCCAGCTCCCAGGCGCGCGTCTCGGACTCGGCCATCAGCATCACGTAGCCCGCGTGCAGCCAGCCGATGTAGCCGTCGCCGCTGCGGCACTGGAGCCAGCGGCCGTTCGTGCGCAGCACCAGCAGGTGGCTGCCCAGCACCGCCTGCGACACCTGCGTCTCGGCGATGCGCGGCCCGCCCAGCATGGGCGCGATGGATGCCGTGACCACCGCGTGCACCGTCTCGTCCGCCGCCGCCTCGGGCAGGCGCACCACCTCGTCGCTCACCTCGTCCCACGCGTTCAGCGCCGCGATGCGCTGGTGCAGCGCGTCCGCCGCCGCGGGCTCCGACGTGGCGCCCACCAGCGCGACCGCGCCGCCGCGCGGCTCCACCTCCACCTCGAAGACCGCCGTGCGCGGGTCCGGCGCGAAGTGGAGGCGTACGTCCTCCACCAGCGCCTCCAGGTAGTGCAGCGACGACGTCACGCCACCTCCGCGCCGCGCAGCACCTCGATCACCGCGCCGATCTCCTCCGCCGTGTTGTACACGTGCGGCGCGAGGCGGACGGCGCCCTCGCGCGGCACGCAGACCACGCCCGCCGCGTGCAGCGCCCGCATCGTCCGCGGCAGGTCCTTGGGCTTGAAGCAGAAGATGCCGGACCGCCGCTCGCGCCGCAGGTCGCTCACGATCTGCACCTCCCGCTCCGCCAGCCAGTCGATCAGCGGATCGAGAATCCCGAGCACGTGGTCGCGCACGTTTTCGATGCCGGTTTCCAGCAGCAGGTCGACCGACTCCGTGAGCCCGGCGATGTCCTGCTGCGGCAGCGTCGCCACCTCGTAGCGGCGCGCGCCGGGCAGGAACCTCCAGCGGTAGTCCACCACACGGCTGTAGTCCACCGTGGCCGCCATCGCCGTCCAGCCCACCACGTTCGGCTCGGCCTGCGCGTACAGCTCCGGGCGCACGTACGCGAACCCGGCGCCGAACGGGCCGAGCAGCCACTTGTGCCCGCCCGTCGCAAGCACGTCGACTTCGGCCTCGCGCACGTCCAGCGGCACCTGGCCGAGCGCCTGGATGGCGTCCACCACGAAGCGGATCCCGCGCTCGCGGCAGAAGCGCCCCAGCTTGGGCAGGTCCGCGTTCCATCCCGTGGCGAACTGCACGGCGGAGAGGGCGAAGATCGCCACGTCGCCACGGTCCAGCTCCACCAGGATGCGGTCCTCGTCCGGGTTCCCCTTCTCGTCGGCCGGGACGAGGTCGAACCGCACGCCCTCGCGCTGCGCCAGGCCCATCCACGGGTACACGTTCGCCGGGAACTCGCGCGCGCTGGCGAGCACCCGCTGCCCCTGCGCGACGGGCAGGATGGCCGCGGCCAGGTTGATGCCGAAGCTGGTGTTGGGGACGAGGGCGATGTCCTCCGCGGCGGCGCTCACCAAGCGCGCGGCTGCCTCGCGGCAGCGGCGCAGCGTGGGCTCGAAGTCGTCGTCCGCCAGCTCATGGACGCGCGAGCGCCGCAGGTTGTACGCGTCGGTCGCGCGGCGCGAGCGCTCCGGCAGCGGGCCGACCGACGCGGCGTTCAGGTACGGCGACGCGCCCACGTGCGGGAACTCGGCGGCGCGCAGCGCGTGGACGTCGAAGCCGGCGGCGGGCGGGGCTTGGCTCATGCGGCGGACGGGCGAAAGATGGGGCTTTCTCTGGCGATGCGGACCGCGTAGCATAACCCCCGCCAACAGGCGCGACAACCCCGCGCGAAGGCGCCTCCGTCCGGCACCGCCCCGCATCCGCCGGGTATCACCGCCCGTCCCGCGACCTTCCCCAGAAACGCCTCCGAACGCGATGCAGATCACCGGCCTGGAGCCGCAGAAGAAGAACCCGGACCGCGTGAACGTGCACGTGGACGGCCAGTTCCGCATCGCCCTCGCCGCAGAGATCGCGTGGGCCGAGCACCTGCACGTGGGCGACGACGTCACCGACGAGCAGCTTGCGGAGCTGGAGGCGCGCGACCACGCCTGGAAGGCGCGCGAGGCGGTGCTGGTGCTGCTCTCCTTCCGCCCGCGAACCGCGGCCGAGCTGCGGCGCCGCCTGGTGGAGAAGGGCTACCCGGCCGAGGTCGCGGAGACCTGCGTCGCCTCCCTCGGCGATCACGGCCTCGTCAACGACGCCTCGTTTGCCGAGGTCTTCGTCCGCGACCGCGTGCGCCTCCGGCCGAAGGGTCGCCGCGTGCTCGCGCAGGAGCTGCGGATGAAGGGCGTGGATGCGGAGACCGCCGACACCGTGATCGACGATGTCATGGAGCGCGAAAGCTCGTCCGACACAGACCTCGCCCGCGCCGCCGCCGCGAAGTGGCGCCCCCGCGCTGGCGAGGACGCCCAGCGCGCCCGCCGCCGCCTCCACGGCTTCCTCGCCCGCCGCGGCTTCACCGGCGACGCCGTCCGCACGGTGATGGACGAGGTGATGGATCGTGATGTGGGGGATTCGGACGAGGAGTTCGATGACGCTGAATAACGTCGTACCGACTGCATCGCGCTTCCACGTCAGGTAATCGCGCTTCCACGTCAGGTAGGGGAGCACCTGCGTGTGCTCCTTCGGTTCGGCAGGGACGGTGCTTCACTCTGGCATCAGTGCCTCCGCAGCACGGCCGACACGCAGGTCGGCCCTACCAAAGCCTCCCGCCGCGCGCGTCTGGATCGGCATACCATCGACGCATCTGCGCTTGACCCGGCCCGCCGCGCATCCCCACAATATCCTATCCATCTCGCCCTTTCTCGCCCGCCCAACGTCTCCCGCACAATGAAGAAGCTCGCTTACGCGCTGCTCGCCGTCGCGCTGCTCGTGCTCGCCGTGATCGCGGGCGCGACTTGGTACCTGCACCGCGCGGAGGCGGACCCGGACGTGGATGCGCGCGTGGCGGGTCTGGGCGCGCCGGTGGAGGTGTGGCGCGACTCGCTGGGCGTGCCGCACGTGTGGGCGCGCGACGAGGCCGACCTGTTCCGCGCCGTTGGCTACGTCCACGCGCAGGACCGCCTTTGGCAGATGGAGCTCTTCCGCCGCGTGGCAGACGGCCGCCTGGCCGAGGTGCTGGGCGCGCAGATGGTGAAGACCGACGAGTTCCTGCGCACCGTGGGCATGGGCCACGCTGCCGCGGAGAACGAGCGCCGCCTGGACCCGCGCAGCCGTGCCCTGCTCCAGGCCTATGCGGACGGCGTGAACGCCTACATCGCGCAGCACCGCGGCGCCTGGCCGCCGGAGTTCGAGGTGCTGCGCTTCCACCCGCAGCCGTGGACCGTCCGCAACTCCCTGAGCATCGCCAAGATCATGGCCTGGGACTTGGCGGACTGGAACGCGGGGCTGGACCAGCAGCGCGCCATCGACCTCGTGGGCGAAACGCGCGCGAAGGAGCTGAACCCGCCGTATCCCGCCTGGGGCGTGGACATCCTGGGCGAGGATGCGCAGTGGAAGGGCAAGCCCGCGTCCGCATCCCCCGCCCCGCCGTCCGACGCGGACTCGGTCGCCGGTTACCATGCGATGCGGGGCGGATCTTCGCGCATCATCCCGAGAATGAACACAGTCTCTCGGCACGCGCCGCTCGCCGCTGTGCGCGACGTGCCGCTGCCACAGGTTCCGGAGATGGCGCTGCGGCTGCTGGAGGGCGCGTCCATCGCGCACGCGTCGAACGGGTGGGTGATCGGCGGGAGCCGCTCGCGCTCCGGCAAGCCGATCCTGGCGAACGACATGCACCTGGCGCTGCGGGCGCCGTCGCTGTGGTATCTCGGCGCAATTCACGGCGGCGGCATCGACGCGGCGGGGATGATGCTGCCCGGCGTGCCAGTGATCGTCGCCGGGCACACGCGCACCGTCGCGTGGGGCTACACCAATGCCATGGTGGACGACGTCGATTTCTTCGTGGAGCAGCCGGACTCTGCCGACCTGACGCGCTACCGAACCCCCGCCGGCTGGGCGAAGTTCGAGGTCCGCGCGGAGACGATCCAGGTGAAGGGCGCCGCGCCCGTCGTCCACGCCGTCCGCACCACGCGCCACGGCCCGGTGCTGTCCGACGTGGAGCCACGCGCCGGCGGCCGCGTGCTGGCGATGCGGTGGACGGCGCAGGACCCATCGAACGAGATGGTGGCGCTGGAAGCGATGAACCGCGCGGGAGATGCGGCGCAGTTCATGGCCGCGTTGCGCAACTTCACCAGCCCGCACCAGAACGTGATCTTCGCCGACGCTGCGGGTACCATCGGCTACTGGATGGGCGGCACCGTGCCCGTGCGCCGCGGCGGCGACGGCCTGCTGCCCGTGCCCGGGTGGACGGATCAGGGCGAGTGGACGCGCTACCTGGAATGGGACGAGCACCCGCACGTCGTGAACCCGGCCGACGGCTTCATCGTCACCGCGAACAACCGGCAGCTCGGTCCGCAGTCGGGCTATCCGTTCGAGATCGCGTCGAGCTCGATGCAGCCGTACCGCGCCAACCGCATCCGCGAGATGGTGGAGGCGGGCCGCGACCTCACCGCCGCGGACGTGCTGGGCGAGCAGATGGACGTGCACGACCTGTTCGCCGCGCGCAACCTGCGCTACGCCATCGCCGCCGCGGAAGCCGTGAACGACAGGCGCGCGCTCCGCGAGCTGCGCGGCTGGAACGGCGAGGCGCGGGCGGATTCGCGCGCGGCCGCCATCTTCTACACGTGGTTCGAGGCCCTCCGCCGCCGCGTGGGAGAGGACGAGTACCGCGGCAAGCCGATGTACTTCCCCCGCGCCACGCTGGAGAACATCCTCCAGGCCGGCGACAGCCCGTGGGTCGACGACGTCCGCACCCCCCAGCGCGAAACTCTCCCCACCCTCTCCGCCGACGCGATGCGCGAGGCCGTGCGCGCGGTGAAGCGGAAGCGCTGGGGCAGCATCCACCGCACGCGCATCGAGCACCCGCTGGGCGCCGTGAACGCGCTGGACCGGGCACTGGGGCTCAACATCGGCCCGTTCCCCAACGGCGGCTCCGGCAGCACGGTGGACGTGGCGGGCTACGGCGGCACGCGTCCGCCGTTCATCAACGGCTACGGCCCCAGCCAGCGCCACGTGGTCGACATGGCCGACGTGGACGGCCAGGGTGGATTCGTGATCCCCACCGGCCAGTCCGGCCTCCCCTTCTCTGCCCACTACAAGGACCAGACGCAGATGTGGCGCACCGGCCGCCTCTGGCTCATCCCCCTGGACCGTGCCAAAGCCTCCGCCCGCACCGTCGCCCGCATGACCCTGCGGCCGTGAAGAAAAAGAGTGACCTTGCTCACGTGGTAAGTTCGCTCTATTATACGTAAGTCGGTTTTAATAGACGCAGGTTTGATCTATTAGACGTAAATGGGTGCTTACCCTCTCTCCTCGGCAGGAGCCTACCGTGGCGCGGCTGAAAGCACAGAGCAGCTTCCGCTATCCGCTTAGCGCGCTTCTCGGCAACCAGGGAGCGGTGCGCGTCGCCCGCGAGCTTTTCCGGCACGGTGGGCCGCTTTCCGGTCCAGAGATCGGCGCGCGCGCCGGAATGACGCGGAGCGGTGTGTACATGGGGCTGGCACCACTTACCGCCGCCGGGCTCGTCCGGCGGATCGGTGGCCAGCGCTCCGGACTATTCCACGTGGTGACGGACCACCCGCTGGCTGTCCCGCTCGCCGCATTGTTCGACGCAGAACACGGGCGTGTCCAGCAGGCGTACGATGCGATCCGCGGAGCGGCGTCCGGAACATCGCCGCGTCCCGACGCGGTGTGGCTCTTCGGCAGCGTGGCGCGTGGGGACGACCATGCCGCAAGCGATCTCGACATCGCCGTCGTGGCCGCGAACGACCGCGTGGAGGAGACGGTGGATGCCGTCCGCGAGGCAGTCCAGGCTGTCGGTGAACGGCTTTTCCTGCGCATCTCGGTAATAGGTGTGAGCCCCGACGACCTGGACCGCATGGCTTCTGCCGCGGAGCCGTTCTGGACCGCAGTGCGGCGCGACGCGAAAACCCTTGCTGGGCCCGAGCCGGACGACCTGCTGCGCGCATACCGCCGCAAGAGACGCCCGGAATCCACGGATGATGGAGACGCGCGATGACCCGGACCGGGCCGTCGCGCGAGGCACGGGCCGACGAATGGAAAGGCAGGCTGGAGAACGCGAAGGGATTCCACGGGGCGGCGAAGGACCTGCTGGATCTTCACGAAGACGGCCCGAGCACGAACCCGATCCTCACGGTCATCGTTCATGCGGCGATCGCGTATGGCGATGCACTGACGGCGTCGGTGGGAAGAGTGAACCAGAAGGACCACTCAGCTTTGCCGAAGCTTGTTCAGGATGCACTCGGACGGCGAGCCGACCCGGAGCAGATTCGCCGGCTTCAGAGGATTCTCGACGAGAAAGACTCCGTGTCGTACGGTGCGCGGCGGGGCACCACGGAGCAGGCCCGCAAGATGTACGAGCAGCTGGAGCGGTTCGGCACCTGGGCAAAGGACATCCTGAGCTGACCAGAAGAACGGCGCATCGTCAAAACGGTGCGCCGTTCCTTTCATGCGCTCACGACCCAGCGCTTGTCACACGTACATCCGGAAGAAGGAGACTTCCGGCTTGCACATGAAGCGGACGGGGAGCACGGAGGTGCCGATGCCGCGGGAGACGAAGAGCGGCGGGCCGCCCTCGCGGAACCACCCGTGCGCGTACCGCCCGCTACCCGGCGGCAGCACCGGCGCCCACCCGAAGAGCGTGACCTGCCCGCCATGCGTGTGCCCGGACAGCATCACGTCGAACGCGTAGGAGGCGGAGTCGAGCGCGGGCGCCACCGTCTGCCCTGCGACGGCGACCGGGCGAGCGATGGCGGGAAGCTGGTCGCGGAACTTGGGCGAATGCGCCAGGAGAATCCGGCCCCGCACCGGCGCCACGTCCGCCAGCGCGCCGCGCAGGTCCGGCCGGCCGACGAGGTCGTCCACGCCCGTGATGGCGACGTGCCCGCCATCGTGCGGGTGCAGCACCGTGCGGTTGATGAGCAGCTCGCAGTTGAAGCGGGCGTAGACCCGGGCGAGCTCCGCCAGGTCCACGCCGCTCCAGTGCTCCCAGTTGCCCAGGATCGCGTACTTGGGCGTCGCGCGGTCCAGCAGGCCGAGCAGCCGCTCCAGCTTCGGCAGCGCATCCTTGCGGTCTACCGAGTCGCCGGTGATGGCGATGAAGTCCGGCCGCTCGGAGTTGACGCGCGTAGCGATGGCGTGGTGGCGCGGCTCCAGGCGGCGCAGGTGGAGGTCGGTTATCTGGGCGAACCGCAGCACGGACCGGTGCTCCGGCCGCCGCTCGTTCACCTCGTGGTTGGTGAATTCCACCGTGTGCGGCTCCACCAGCACCGCGTCCATGCCCGCCGCCGCGACGCCGACCGCCCCGACGCCGGCGCCCACCCGCTTGAAGAACCCTCGTCTGTCCACGCCGTCTCGCCTGTCTGTGTCGCGGAGAATATCGGTAGATGTGCGGCTCCGGAGCGCTCGACCGAGAGCTGCCCGGCAAGCGACGCATCGCCGACCAAGTCGTCATCGCCCCGGAGCGGAGGACGCGGATACGAGAACGCCGGCGCCGCGGAATCGCTTCCGGGACGCCGGCGTCTTGCTGCGACCGGTGCGCGCTACGCTGGCTGCTGCGCGAGCACGGGCGACCGCTGGCCCCGCAGGCGGAAGACCACCGCGAGGCTCACGACCACGAGCACGATGCTGATGATCTGCGCGATGGAGAGCACGCCGAAGAAGCGGTCGTCCTTGGCGCGGAAGATCTCCACGACGTACCGCTCCGCGCCCGCCATCGCCATGTAGACGAACCACAGCATCCCCTGCGTCTTGATCC
>DASRQW010000453.1 GCA_035696245.1 Longimicrobiaceae bacterium
GGGAGGGGCTGGGGGAGGGGGCACCCTTTCCGCCCGAACGAACCTCCCGGTCATTCCCAAAGCGAAGCGGGCGCCGGAAAGATCCCGGCGCCCGCCTCACCTGCTACTGCTCACCCTCACCGCCTGCTCAGCCTCACGGGCAGCGGTTCGGGTCGTTGGGGTTGCGGAAGCCGCCCACGCTGGCGCCGCCCACTCGCACGCCGCCGTTGGTGACCTGCGCGTTCACGTCGGGAATGTTGGGGTTCGCGTTCTGCTCCGTCTGGCCGTAGAACAGGCGCCCCGGCACCTCGCCGCTGACCACGCCGTCACCCACCACCGGGTGCAGGTTGAGGCCCGCGTAGCACGTGCGCTTGTAGTCGTTCCACGCCTCGATGTTCTGGAACTCCGCGATGTACTTCTCGGCCACGATCGCCTGGAAGAGCGCGGTGCCCGTGAGACCCACCAGCGCCGGGAGCGGCGCCGCAGTGTCGTCGGCGTGGCGTACCGCCGCGCGGGCGTTGTTCAGGTGCACCAGGGCCGGGCCGTCCTGGCCGCGCTTCTGGTACGCCTCGGCCAGGATCAGCTCGTTCTCCAGGTACGTCACCAGCGGCTGGCGGAACGTCGGGCTGTTCCGCGCGCCGTTGAGCGGCGACGCGCCGTTCGGCGACGGCGTGCCCGTGGGCTGGTCCTCGCCGCCGAAGCCCCCGCCCGGCGCCTCGCCGAAGTAATCGGCGCGGCGCGGGTCGTTGCGCGCGTTCATCAGGTCCACGAGCAGCTTGCCCGCCACGATGTCGTTGCCGAAGCCCGTCGTGTTGAACTGGAACCAGACGTTGCGCTCCGACGTGGCGCTGGTGTGCAGCGCCCGCCAGTCGTTGTTCGGCGACGTGATGCCGTGCAGCGCCGCCGCGATGGCGCTGTCGTAGGCAGCCGCGCCCCGAACCTCTGCGGTGTGCATGAAGTAGCGCGCCTTCAGCGTGTAGGCCGCCGGCACCCACTTCGCCGAGCCGCCGGCCCCGTACACCAGGTCCACCGCCTCCGGGCCCTGCCCCGTGCCCGAGCCGACCTCGCGGATCGCCTCGTTGAGCACGCGCTGCAGGTCGTCGTACACCTGCAGCTGCGGGTCGAGGTTGGGCGTGGGGTGGCCGACCGGGTCGGCCGCCTCGCGGTACGGGACGTCGCCCCAGATGTCGGCGGCCGTGCCGATGTCGAAAGCCTCCCACACCTTGGCGATCCCCAGGTACACGGAGTCGCCGCGGATCCGCGAGGTGTCCTGCACCTGCCGGATGTCGACCAACCCGCCGCCGGCGTACGACTGGGTGAAGTCGCCGGAGAAGTCCGAGTTGGTGAAGGTGTAGCCGGCCCGCTCCTCCACGAAGCGGCCGCCCACCCCGGCGCAGCCCTGCGTGAACATACAGGCGGCCTCGGCCACGCCGGACTCCTGGATGCCGAACTGGGCGGCCTGCACGGCCACGAACAGCTGGTTCCGCGAGGCCGAGGTGGCCTGGTTCGGGTCCTTGGTCGCCTTCGAGTCGGTCAGGAAGTCGCTGCAGCCGCCGGCACCCAGGACCAGGGCGGCGCCGACTGCCAGGTTCAGCGTTCTAGCTCTAAACATGAGCATTCACCCGGGTCAGTGGCTCAGGGATACCGAGACGACGAACGAACGCGTCTGCGGCATGATGAAGTAGTCCATCCCGCGGGTCTTCTGCA
>DASRQW010000454.1 GCA_035696245.1 Longimicrobiaceae bacterium
GTGCTCCAGGCCATCATCGAGGGTGTCGCCATCAACTATCCCGAGGCCGTGCTCATCGTCCTGCTGGTGGACGAGCGCCCGGAAGAGGTGACGGAGATGGAGATGCTGGGCCACGGCGAGGTGGTCGCCAGCTCGTTCGACTGCCCCGCCGAGCGCCACGTGGCCGTCGCCGAGATGGTGCTGGAGCAGGCGCGCCGCCAGGTGGAGAGCGGCAAGGACGTGGTGATCGTGCTCGACTCGCTCACCCGGCTGGCCCGCGCGTACAACACCACCGAGCGCGGCACCGGCCGCATGCTCTCGGGCGGCATCGACGCGGGCGCGCTGGAGAAGCCCAAGCGCTTCTTCGGGTCGGCGCGCAAGGTGCGCGGCGGTGAGGGCAGCCTCACCATCATCGCCACCGCGCTGATCGAGACGGGCAGCCGCGGCGACGAGGTGATCTTCGAGGAGTTCAAGGGCACCGGCAACTGCGAGATCGTGCTGGACCGCGAGCTCGCCGACAAGCGCATCTTCCCCGCGATCAACGTGGAGAAGAGCGGCACCCGGCGCGAGGACCTGCTCCTCCCGCCCGAGGCCATCGACAAGGTGTACCAGCTTCGCCGCGCGCTGCACTCGCTGCAGCCGGACGATGCCGTGCAGCTGCTCGTCAAGCAGATGTCCGACACCAAGTCCAACACCGAGCTTCTCGCCAAGCTGCGCTGAACACCTCGGCCGCAAAAAGTTCGAGATCGGAACGAAAGGGCGGACCTCCACCGGAGGCCCGCCCTTTCTGCGTATACTGTCGAGGCGCTATGGCGCTTGGCCGTGCGTGCATTCATCCGTAGAATGCGGACCTACGTCGGGTCGATGGACCGCGCGAGCCCGCAAACTTGGATTGGCCTCCACCTCAACGGGAGCGCGCGAATGGTTCCGGACGAGAAAGCGGAAGATGAGAGCCGGCGAGTTGCCCTGGCCCGGGAAGCCGAGATCGAACGGCGCATCGCGGAGATCGATTCCGGAGCCGTCGAGCTGGTTCCGGCGGAGCAGGTGTTCGCCGAGCTTCGAGCGCGCCTCCGATCTCTGCCTGCGCCCTCGCGGATGCGCCTTCCCCCAGCTGACGCAGCGCATCGCGCCATCGTAGGGTGCTGACCTGTGTGCTCGCCCGTCTCCCGGCGGCGAGTCATCTCAAATCCACGCAAGCGTTTATGCATGTAGGGATTCGATTCGTCGCATCCGCGCCGCCCGCATGCGACACGCCTTCGGGTGAACGACGTAGCGCATCGCCTGGTCCCTATCGCCTGCCTTCGCCCCGATGCCCAAAAGCTGACCACTGTCGATAAACACACTCCCGGCCTCACATCTCCCGCTCGCGGTCTGACCGCACATGGTTGAGCGATCCACCACCATCCGTGGACATCCGCAACGCGACGCGCGCGTGGCACCTTCAGACGAACACGGACTCCGAAACGAAGACAGCCCCGCCGAAAGGATCGGCGGGGCTGTGGCGTGTGGGACGAGGCTGGATCGTCAGCCGATCAGTCGATTCCCGCGAAGCTGCCGATGACGCGCAGCAGCTCGTGCGTGTCCACCGGCTTGGTGAGGAAGGCCGCGCAGCCGGCAGCCAGCGCCTCGGCGCGCTCGGAGTCGAGCGCGCGGCCGGTGAGCGCGACGATGGGGATGCGGGTGCCGCCGGGGGCGGTGAGGGCGCGGGCCACGTCCAGCCCGCCCATGTCCGGCAGGCCCAGGTCGAGGACCACGACGTCGGGCCGGCTCTCGCCCGCCAGCCGAAGCGCGTCGGCCCCGCGGGCGGCGGAGGCCACGCGGAAGCCGCTGTCTTCCAGCAGGATGGTGAAGGCGGTGCGGATGGCGTCGTTGTCCTCCACGAGCAGCACCGCGGGCGCGGGAGCGCTCACGCCTGGCCCACGCGGTGCGCCGCCTCGACCGTGGGGAGGGTGAAGTAGAAGCGGCTGCCGTTGCCCAGCTCGCTCTCCACCCAGATCTCGCCGCCGTGCAGCTGCACGAACTTGCGTGCGATGGCCAGGCCCAGGCCCGTGCCGTGGTGCATGCGGGCGCGCGACGCGTCGACCTGCGCGAACTCCTGGAAGATCAGCTCGTGGTTGCGCGCGTCGATGCCGATGCCGCTGTCGCTGACCACCACCTCCAGCCACGCCTCGTCGTGCCGCGCGCGGCGGGCCTCCACGCGCACGCTGCCCAGGTCCGGCGTGAAGTCGATCGCGTTGCCGATGAGGTTGCCCAGCACGTGCGCCACCTTGTCGCGGTCGGCGTGCACCAGCGGCAGCTCGCCGTTCAGCGCCGCCTCGTAGCGCAGGTTCTTGCGCTCGATGAGCGACGCGTTCATCTCGTATACCGACTGCACCACCTCGGCCACGTCGAACTCGGTGGGCTGCAGGACGATGGCGCGGGCGTTGGTGCGGGCGTAGGTGAGGATCTCCTCGATCATGGCCAGGAGCTGCCGGCAGCTGCCGATCATGCTCTCGATGGCCTCGCGCTGCCGGGGGCTGATCTCGCCCAGCAGGCCGTCGCGCAGGATCTCGCCGTAGGTGACGATGGCCGTGAGCGGCGTGCGCAGCTCGTGCGAGACGTTGGTCAGGAACTGCGACTTGGCCACGTCCAGGTTGCGCAGCTCCAGCACCGTGCGCTCCAGCTCCTCCACGCGCCGGGCCAGCCCCTCGCGGCCGGACGGAGCGTGCGCGCCGTCCAGCTCCACGGTGACGGCGGCCGTCTCGGCGGCGCCGGGCTCGCCGGCCAGCCGGAAGCCCTCGCGCGCGAGGACCTCGCGCAGCCTGGCCGCCGTCTCGTGATCGCCCTGGATGTGCAGTCGGAGATCGGTCATGCCCGCCTGGATGGGAAAACGGATGGGGTGCGTCAATTTAGACGGCGGCTCCAGCCGGTGCAAGGAGATCGTCCCCGTCCACCTCCTCGGCCAGAAGCTGCCGCCGCTGGAGCGCGGCGTACACGCCGCCGGCACGCAGAAGCGCCTCGTGAGTGCCCTGCTCGGCCACGCGCCCGCCGTCCAGCACCAGGATCAGGTCGGCGTGCATCACCGCCGTCACGCGGTGGCTCACGATCACGCTGGTGCGCCCGGCCAGGACGCCGCGCAGCCCCTCCAGGATCTCGTACTCGGTGTGCGTGTCCACGGCGCTCAGCGCGTCGTCCAGCACCAGCACGGGCGCGTCACGGGCCACGGCGCGGGCCAGGGCGGCGCGCTGTTTCTGCCCGCCGGACAGGTTGATGCCGCGCTCGCCCAGCAGCGTGTCGTACCCGCCGGGGAACTCCTCCACCGTGTCGTGCAGCCTCGCCACGCGGGCGGCGTCGCGGATGCGGTCACCGGCCGCCTCCTCTTCCGCGTCCTCGAAGCCCAGCGCCAGGTTCTCGCGGATCGTGGTCGAGAAGAGGAAGGTGTCCTGCGGCACCAGTGCCACGGCCGCCCGCAGGCGCGCCAAGTCCCAGTTGGCCACCGGCACGCCGTCCAGCAGCACCTCGCCCTCCGTGGGGTCGTACAGGCGCGAGAGCAGGGCGATGACGGTGGATTTCCCCGAGCCCGTGGGGCCTACGATGGCGGCGGTCTCGCCGGGGCGGACGTGGAAGCTGAGGCCGTCGAGGACGTCGCGCTCCGTACCGGGATACCGGAAGCGGACGCCGCGGAACTCGATCTCCCCGCGCACCTCGGCCGGGGCGTACGCGCCGGGACGGGTGGCGACGGCGGGCTCCATCGCCAGGATGCGGGAGACGCGGCCCATCGACGCGCCGCCGCGCTGGAAGAGGTTGACCACCCATCCCAGCGCGATCATGGGCCAGGTCAGCATCCCCAGGTAGACGATGAAGAGCACGAACTCGCCCACGGTGATACGGCCCGCGGCGATGGCGCTGCCGCCCATCCACAGGCTGACCGCCATCGCCAGCCCGGCCAGCAGCGTCAGCAGCGGGTAGAAGAGGCCCGACGTGCGCGCCAGGCCCACGTTCTGGTCCATGTACTCGCGCGAGAGAGCGGCGAAGCGGCCCGTCTGGTACTCCTCCTGCCCGTACGCCTTCACGATCCGGGCGCCGGCCAGGTTCTCCTGCGCCATGGTGGAGAGCACGCCGAACTGCTCCTGGATCTTCTCGAACCGGTCGTGGATCACGTTGCCGAAGCCGATGGTGACCGGCGGCAGCAGCACCATCGGCACCAGCGACAGCACCGTCATACGCGCGTCGATCCACGCCATGCGCCCCAGGGCGAAGACGGCGAACACCACGGTGTTGGCGAGGTACATGTAAGCTGGGCCCGCCACCATCCGCACGGCGGAGATGTCGTTCGTCGCGCGGCTCATGATCTCGCCCGTGGGGTGGCCGCCGAAGAACCCGGCGTCCAGCCGCAGCAGGTGCGCGAAGAGGTCGTCGCGCAGGTCGTTCTCCACCCGCCGGCTGACGCCGTTCAGGATCTCGCGCATCCCGTAGCGGCCCGCGCCGCTCAGGAGCGCGAAGAGGACGAGGAGACCGGCGTACCGCGCGATCATCGGCGCGCCGCCGGCGCCCTGGCGGTCCAGCACGTCGGTGCCCCACTTGATGCACTCCACGCTCGCCATGTTCAGGGCGTTGGAGGCCACGACCAGCACGATCCCCCACGCGATGAGGACGCGGTAGGGCCGCAGGTAGGGCAGAAGTGCGCGCAGCTGCTTCACTCGAAACCTGGCATGTGGGTTGCCCCTTCCGCCTGGCGCCGGCGCCCGGAAGGGGATGGTGACGATAACCCCGCCACGGCCCGCAAATCAAGTAATCACACGGATCAGGAGCCCTCCCATGCACATCAACAGAGCCGTCCCGGCCGTGCTCTTCGCGCTTTCTCTGTCCTCCCTGGTGGGCGCCTGCTCGCGCGATTCGGACACCGCCGACCGCAAGGCCCTCGAGCAGCAGGCGCTGCAGAAGGACGTGGACCTCGCACTTCAACCGGACACCACCGCGCAGCCGCAGCTTCGCGACGTGCCGCTGACCGACACTGCGGCCCCGCCCGCGCCGGTGCCCGCCCCCGCGCCCGAGGCGCCGCCGCAGCCGGCACCGCGCGCCACGCCGCCACCCCCGCGCCCGCACCGCGAGCTTCCGCAGCGCACGCAGCCGGAGGCCTCCGCTCCCGCGCCGGCCGCCCCGAGCCAGCCCGCCGGGCCGCAGTACGTGACGCGCCGCGCCCCGGCCGGGAGCACCTTCTCGGTCCGCATCGACCAGGAGCTGAGCACGCGCACCATGCGCGAGGGCGACGACTTCACCGCCACGCTCGCCGAGGCCATCACGGACGGCGAGGGCAACACGGTGATTCCCGCCGGCGCCACGGTGCACGGACGGGTGGTGAACGTGGCCGCGTCCAACCGCGCGGGGCAGAACTCGAACATCGGCGTGGCGTTCAGCTCCATCAGCTACGGCGGCGAGCGTTACCCCATCGACGGGACCGTCGTCAGCTCGCCAGCGGTGCGGCGCGTGAGCCGCGAGACGCGCGGGCAGCAGGCGGCGAAGGTGGGCGGCGGCGCGGTGGCGGGCGCGGTGCTGGGCCGCATCCTGGGCCACAGCACCAAGAGCACCATCGCAGGCGCGGTGGTCGGCGCCGCAGCGGGCACCGCAGCCTCCATCGCCACCGCCGACGTGGACGCGATCATCCCCGCCGGCTCCACCGCCACCGTCCGCATCGACAGCCCCATCGCCGTCCGCAAGCGCACCGACGAGTGAGCCTCGGCGTGCCGTCGTTCATTTCGGTAGATGAACGGCGCGTGATCGGTAGATGCGAGAAGCGCCCCGTCGGTCCGTCCGCCGGGGCGCTTCTCTTTCGGTGTTCGACGATGGCCGACGTGAGATGACGTGCGCAGCCTTCGATCACCCGCCCCCCCGATCCGACCCGCGGCATCTCTGCGGATGCGGACGTTGATCCGAACGTCGGGAGATTGGATGGCCGGATCGCGGGAAACGAAGAGCCCTCCGATGATCGTTGTCATTGGAGGGCTTTTCCTGTCGGGCGATGCGTGCTCGACCTCGCCGGGTCAGCAGAGACCCAGCCGTCGCGCGAGGTCGGCGGGCGGGAGGATCGACAGGCCACGGATGCGGAGGTCGCCGCTCTCCGGGTCGCGCATCGCGCCCGATTCGAAGTCGCTCATGTTGTACGTGGCGAGGTACTGCGCCCGGCCGGCGAGCGCAGCCTCCAAGACACCGCGGTCCTCCACGTCGCGAAGGGGGAGGACGCCCGCACCGCCGACGATCAGGTTCGGCAGCGATGCGAGCTCGGCGATGAGCTCCGTGCGCTCGGCCGCCAGCACGAGGCTGAGCCGCAGCGGGGGACGCTGGAGCACGTCGGTGAGCCGGTCCAGCATCGCGCGCGAGATCACGAGATCGAAGCGCCCGCTCCGGCACGCGTCCACCAGCCGGATCGGCGTGGTATCCCGCCGGCCCATCCCAACCGCGATCTCGGCGGCGACGAAGACGTTCAGATCCAGGCACACACGCGTCGGAGTGCTTGCCACCTACGCCTCGGGCCCGGTCGTCATCTCCACCGCGATTCTTGCGATCTCCTCCTCCGAAAGATCCGCCGCAGGCAAGGAGCCCTTCTTCTGGACCGCACGCGCCATCCGTTCGTCCGTGATCTCCCACCGGACGTTGAGCAAAGCACGGCTCATCTGCGCGATGGCGCGATCGAGGATCCCGGAATGGGACTCTTCCTCGGCAGCGCTGATCTCCAGGAACGCACGTCGCGCCGAGGCCGGAAGCTGCGCGTATAGCTCCAACGCAGTGCTCCCCACCTGTGCTTGTTTGCGGCCCTCCTCGCGCGTGATCTGGTCGATCCGCCTCTTGAGAAGCTCCGAGGTATATGCAGAGATCGTTGGCATGAGTGTCTCCTGTAGATAGCTCTCTGGATCGAAGTTCACGTCATGCGTCTGCTGTGTCAATGGAAACTGTAGAAACTATAGAAAGACTTCGGGGGCATCCTCTCTACTGACTGACGTATCAGAACGGAAACCCTCAGCTACTCCACGTCGGCGGAGTTCCGTGGCACCGGCTGACCCGCAGCGGGGGACCAGCGATGGTGGGTCCGTTGTTCGAACCCTAGCCACGCCACGGGCCGAGGCGCGGGAGCCAGCGGGGGACGTGGCGGGTGAAGGCGGCGTAGTCGTCTGGGAACGATGCGCGGAGCGTCGGCTCCTCGTACGCGAGGACGAACAGGTGCATCAGCAACCAGACGAGGGCGCCGTAGACGAGGACGCGTGTCTGGCCCAGCAACAGCCCCTGGCCGAGGATCAGCGAGACGACGGCGACGTACATCGGGTTGCGCACGAAGCGGTAAGGCCCGGTGACGACCAGACGCTCCGTCGGCGCGACGGGCGCGGGGGTGCCGCGGCCTTCCAGCGCGAACCGCGCGAACGCATCGATCAGCAGCACCATGCCGAGCGCCAGCACGAGCCCGCCAATCCAGCGCATTGCCTCGAAGCCCAGCAGCGGCGGCCGCATCTCCCATCGGCTGATCCACCGGGGCGCTACGCCAGCCACGAAGCCGGGCGCGACGAACAGGAAGAGGATCGATCCCAGCACCGAGCTCGTTCGTCTCATGGCCGCACCTCCAGGATGGATGGTGAGCACGCGCTACATCTACCGACCTGCCGGCGTTCCTCTGCCGTCCCTGGATCGTCATCGGACGGCTCGATCTCTACTGCACCGTCGGGCGGACTTCCGTGACGCCTACTGCGCCGCCGCCGCGCCGGGGGTCGGCGATGCCGGAGAGGATGCCGCCGGGGAGGACGAAGATGGACTGCACGTCGCCCTGGTAGCCCGGCCGCTCGGCGACTGCGTGGCCCATGGTGCGGAGCGCGGCGAGAGTTGCGGGGGGAAGGCCGCCGTGCTCGTAGTACAGCGTGTCCGGCAGGTTCTGATGATGCAGACGCGGCGCCGCGGCAAGCTCGGCAGCCGTCATCCGGAAGTCGATCGCGTCGGAGACGGTGCCCGCGATGGAGGTGATGATGGTGGAGCCGCCCGGCGTGCCCGTGACCAGCCGCACGCGCCCGGCGGAGTCGAGCACGATGGTGGGCGCCATGGCGGACAGCATCCGCTTGCCGGGCGCGATGGCATTGGCCGCCCCCTGCACCAGGCCGAACTGGTTGGGGACGCCCGGCTTGGACGTGAAGTCGTCCATCTCGTTGTTGAGCAGGAAGCCCGCGCCGGTGACCGTGACGCCGCTGCCGTACAGGGAGTTCAGCGTGGTCGTGACGGCGACCGCGTTCCCCTTGCCGTCCATCACCGAAAAGTGCGTGGTGTGGTTGCCCTCCGGTGCGGGCCCGAGGCCCGGCGTCACGGTGGACGACGGCGTGTTTCGGTTCGGCTGGATGGTCGCGCGGCGCGTGGCGGCGTACGCGGCGCTCGTCATGCGCGCGACGGGCTGGGGGACGAAGTCCGGATCGGCCAGGTAGGTGTTGCGGTCCGCATAGGCGCGGCGCGCGGCCTCGGTGAAGAGGTGCACGTGGCGAGGGGAGAGGAAGCCGGCGGCGCGCAGGTCGTAGCCTTCCAGGATCTTGAGCATCTCCGCCATGGTCGCGCCGCCGGACGATGGCGGCGGCATGGAGATGACCTCGAAGCCGCGGTAGCGGAAGCGGATGGGGTCGCGCCACACCGCCCGGTACGCGGCCATGTCCGCCGCGGTGATGATGCCGCCGCCGCGCCGCATCTCCGCCTCCACCAGCTCGGCGGTGCGGCCGCGGTAGAAGCCGTCCGTGCCGCCGTCGGCGATGCGGCGGAGCGTGGCGGCCAGGTCGGGCTGGGCCAGGCGCTCGCCCACGCGCAACGGGCGCCCATCTTTCAGGAAGACGGCGGAGGTGGCGGGGAAGGCGTGCAGGATCCTCTCGTTGCGCGACAACGACGAGGCGAGCCGTTCGTGCACGACGATGCCGTCCGCCAGGGCGATGGCGGGCTGGAG
>DASRQW010000455.1 GCA_035696245.1 Longimicrobiaceae bacterium
GCTGCTGCGAAGCATCGCGGTAACCCTCTTCCGGCGCGCCGGACACCAGTCCCTGACCCGTGCTCGACGGTTCTTGGCCCACGACATTCACGCCCTCCTCGGTCTGCTGGAATGAAACAGCCCTGCGCTTGCGGGGGAGGGCAGGCGAGTTTTACGAGCCGGGTGAGGGCCCCCCTCACATCCCCGACGGATACGTCTCCGGCAGCTCTCCGTCCTCCACCGGCTGCATGTGCAGCGGGCTCAGCGCGTGGGTGTGGTCGATGTGGAGCATGGCGTCGTAGCGGTACGGCAGCACCGAGGGCACGTAGTTGCCGTACCTCTCGGCCGCCGGGTTGTAGACGACGCCTATGGCGCGGTGCCCCAGCGGCTCCGTGGCCCCCTCCACCTCGTCCAGGTCCTCCATCAGCAGCAGCCGGTCGTTGGCGCCCGCCGAGTGGCAGATCGCCTCCCAGCTTCCCTCGCGCGCCTCGGGCACGGGCAGGCGGCGCATGGGCGCGCCCCACTCGTCGCCCGCGATCACGCTGCCGGAGTACGACGAGAAGCCAACGAGCACCGCATCGTCGCCCCACTTCTGCCGCGCCAGCTGCCCGACGTTCACCATCCCGGCGCGCGCCATGTCCGTCGCCCTCGCGTCGCCGATGTGCGTGTTGTGCTCCCACACGATGGCCTTGGCGTTCGGCCCGTGGTGCTCCAGCAGACGCTCCAGCGTCTCGATCATGTGCGTGTCGCGCACGTTCCAACTCGCCGAGCCGCCGCGGATCATCGCGCGGTAGTAGCGCTCGGCGTTGCGGGCCACCAGCGCGTTCTGCTCCGCGTCGAAGAAGCTCTCCGGGTCGTCCTCCCGGTACTCGCGCTCCTTCTGGCGCAGCGCCACTAGCGTGCGCACCGCCTCGTCCTCGCAGCTGGTGGGCACCAGCGCCGTCGCCATCGCGTAGTCCTGCGCGTCGTCGTGATACGGGTCGAAGCAGCCGTACGCCTTGCGGGCGCGCCGCGCCTCGTCCGGGTCCACCGTCTCCAGGTAGCGGATCACCGCGTCCATCGAGTCCCACAGCGAGTACACGTCCAGCCCGTAGAAGCCCGCTTTCGCGCCGCCAGCGGCCACGCTGGCGTTGTGCCCGCGCAGCCACTCCGCCAGCGCCACCACCTCCTCGTTCGCCCACATCCACGTGGGCCACCGCTCGAACGCGTGCAGCACGTCGCGCGCGCTGGCACCGGGGCCGCCCTTCACCCAGCGGTTAACGGTGTAGCAGTCCGGCCAGTCGCCCTCCACGGAGATGAACGAGAAGCCCTTCTCGGTGATGAGCCGCCGGCTGATGCGGTCGCGCCACGTGTAGTATTCCGACGTCCCGTGCGACGCCTCGCCCAGCAGCACGATGCGCGCGCCGCCGATGCGGTCCAGCAGCGGGTCCAGGTCCTCGTCGCCGCGCAGGGGGCGCCCGGCATCCCGCACGGCCTCGATCAGCGCGTTGGCAGCCATCTCCCGTACCGTCCTGTCCAGGGTTCCCGTCCGCGTCCCGTCAGCCGGTTTTTCGCAGGTTCTACGCCCGCAGCCGCACCACCACGGCCTCGTCGGCCGCGAGCTCCACCCTCCCGCGTACCGCCCTCCCCTCGCCATCTCCCAGCGTCGACAGCGCCACATCTCCCATGCCGATGGATTCGTCCACGAGCAGCACCTGCGGAGATGCGCCCAGGTTGAGGGCGACGAGGAACCGCGCGCCGTCCGCCGCCTCGCGCACGTACGCCAGCACGTCCCCCTGCGCGTCCACGGGCGCGTACGAGCCGACGGAGAGAGCTGGCTCGCGGCGGCGGAGTTCGATCAACCGGCGATGGAGGTTCAGCATCGACGCGGGATCGCCGTCCTCCGCCGCGACGTTCACAGTGGATGCGTCCGCGGAGATGGGGAGCCAGGGACCGCCCGTGGTGAAGCCGGCGCCGGGGCCGCCGTCCCACTGCATCGGCGTCCGCTCCGGGTCGCGGCCGAAACCGGGCACGCGCCTGCCCCACGGGTCCACCTCGCGCTCCGGCGGGATCGGCACGTTCGTCATCCCGATCTCGTCACCGTAGTACAGCGTGGGCGTCCCGCGCAGCGTGAACAGCAACACCGCGGCGACCCGCGCCTGCGCCGGACCCACGCGCGTGGCGATGCGCGGCCGGTCGTGGTTGCCCAGCACCCAGTTCGGCCACGCGCCCGGCGGCAGCAGCGCCTCGTACCTCCGCACCGCCGCGTCGATGGTCCGCGCGTCCCACGGCAGGCGGATGAGCTGGAAGTTGTACGGGAAGTGCGTGCCCCGGCCGCCCTCGCCGTAGTACGGCATCATCCGCTCGACCGTGTTGTAGATCTCGCCGATGAGCACTCCGTCCGGCCGCATCTCCTCCACCACCTCGCGCATGCGGGCGATGAGGCCGTGCACCTCCGGCCGGTCGCCGGACCACACGCGCTCCAGCTTCTCGAACGGGTCGTCGCCCTCCTTCCAGTGCGGGTTCGGCGGATTGTCGCGGAATTGGTCGTCCTTGACCACGTTCTGCACCGCGTCTACCCGGAAGCCGTCCACGCCGCGCGCCAGCCAGAAGCGCAGCACGTCCAGCATCGCCTCCACGACCTCCGGGTTGCGCCAGTTCAGGTCCGGCTGCTCGCGGAGGAAGGTGTGCAGATAATACTGGCCGGTAGATGCGTCCCACTCCCACGTGCTGCCGCCGAACGCCGCGCCCCAGTTCGTCGGCACGCCGCCGTCCGGCTTCGCGTCGCACCACACGTACCAGTCGCGCTTCGGGCTCGCGCGCGACGAGCGGGATTCGATGAACCAGGGATGCCGGTCGGACGTGTGGTTGGGGATGAAGTCCAGGATCACGCGGATGCCGCGCGCGTGCGCCTCCGCCAGCAGGTGATCGAAGTCCGCCAGCGTGCCGAACAGCGGATCGACCGCGCAGTGATCCGTCACGTCGTACCCGAAGTCCACCATCGGCGACGGGTAGAACGGCGAGATCCACACCGCGTCGGCGCCGAGGCGGACGAGGTGGTCCAGGCGCGAGGCGATGCCGCGCAGGTCGCCCACCCCGTCGCCGTCG
>DASRQW010000456.1 GCA_035696245.1 Longimicrobiaceae bacterium
ATGTTCATGGGGATCTCTCCTGGGTGGGAAGGGTTGGTTGAGGATACTGCTGGTCCGCCACTGCCTTATCCGACACCGTCGAGACCGGAACAGAGCTCTTCCCTAGTCGTCTCCCCCGCGGGCCGGGCGCAGTGCCACCAGCCCGCGCAGCGCGAGCTCGCCCGCCAGCCCCGCCGCCGCGCGCCGCCCGTCCGCGCCGGGGAAGCGGGCCCGCACCGCCGCCGCGTCCGCGCCGCCGGGCGCGGCAAGGGCCGCCACTAGCGGGGCCGCCCAGGCAGGAGGCCGGTAGCTGCGCAGCGTGCGCACGTCCACCAGCTCCGGGTCCGCCTCGCCGCCCAGCCGCATGCAGCGCGTCTCGTCCAGGTGCACCGTGCCGCCGGCGGCCAGGTGCGCCTCCACCGCCGCGCCCGCCCGCTCCGCCGCCTCCGGGTCCGACTCGCCCGGCGCGTCGGGCACGCGCCAGCGGTGCAGGAACCGCACGTCCTGCCACTCCGCCGGGTCGTCCGCCACGAGCGGCGCGAAGAAGTCGTACAGCGCCTGCATCGTCGCCCCGGCCGGCTGCGTCTCCCCCGCGGCGGGCGGGAGGATGGGCGGGCCGCAGACCACGCGGCCGGGCCCGCGGCCGTCCGGCACCGCGGCCACCGGCAGCAGCGCCGCGCCGTTCGCCGCGGCGATGCGGGCCGCGCCCGTCATCACCCGCAGCCGCTGGCCCAGGAAGCCCACCTCGCAGTGCGACTCCGGCCCGTGGCCCATCCCCCAGCCCCGGTTGCCGTCCACGTTCAGGTAGGCCACCTCGCCGCGGCGCACCGCGCGCACCAGCGTCACCAGCCCGCCCGGCTCGTCGATCATCGCCATGCGGAAGCCCGGCCCCAGGTCGGCCAGCTCCTCGTCGGTCCACATCTGCTGCTGGTAGGTGCGGGCGTCCACCGCGAAGGTGACCGGGTGGCCCAGACGTGCCAGGTCGGTGGGCACGAAGCGGTACGAGCCGAAGTGGAAGCCGCACACAAGCACTCCCCTTCCCCCCGCCCGCAGCGCTTCCACCGGCGCCGCCTCCCACCCCGCCAGCACCGGCACCCGCGCCGCCGCCCGCGCAGAGCGGCGCACCGCCATCGCCGAGTTGTACTGCCAGCCGCGCCACAGGCGCGTCCAGGCGCAGCGCACCGCCTCCGCCCGCACGCGCTCCGCCGGCCAGCGCCCGCCCAGCAGCGCCAGCAGGTTCAGGTGGCAGGCCTGCACCCCGTCGCCGCGCAGGCCGCGCTCGTCCAGGCGCGACAGGGCCGCGTGCACCTCGGCGGGGTCGGCCCCCATCTCGGCCGTCAGGAAGTCGGCCCGGCGGCGCAGCGCCGCCTGGTCGGGCCCGGGCGCGGCGTCCCGCACCGCGCGCGGGCCCGTGGCGAGCATCGGCGCGGCTCCGCTACACGCCGGCCGGGACGCTGCCCAGCTGCGTGGAGAAACGCGTGGGCTGCACCGTCTTGCGGCCGGACTCGTACGTGTCGATCAACGCCGCCTGCAGCGTCCGCTTCTGCGGCGGGCAGGGCCGCTTGCCGCTGGTGATGCGCACCAGCGGGCAGTGCATCCCCTGGCACACGGGCACCATGTAGCACTTGGCGCAGCCCGTGTCGTTCTCGAACGCCGGCTCCGTCCACAGCGCCATCTTGTCCACGTCCAGCTCCAGCTCGCCGTCGGGGAGGATCTTGCCCACGATGTTGTAGTCCTCCTTGTCCAGCGCCACGGTGCACTTCATCAGCTTGCCGTCGGCCCCGATCAGGAAGTTGTACGGGCGGGCGGCGTAGCACACGCCGTTGCCCGCGCGCGACATCGCCTGCAGGCCGCGGATCTCGAAGCCGTGCTGGATGGCCGTGGCGTTGGCCGCCTTGCCGATCTTCTTCTCCTGGTCCAGCCCGCACACCGCCAGGTTCTTGTCGTTGCCGCCGCCCCACTTGCCCACCGGGTGGAACGACATCTGGAAGCGCGGGTCGGCGCCGAACTGCTCGCCCACCATCTGCACGAACTCCGGGAGCGCCGGGGCGTTGTCCTGGTCGTAGTTCACGCGGATGGTGATGTTGAACTTGTCCGGGCGCTGCTGCATCGCCACCAGGTTGGCGAAGATGGTCGAGAACGTGCCGCTGCCGTCGCGGCCCACGCGCTTGCGGTCGTGGTACTCGCCCGGCCCGTCCAGCGTGATCTGGAAGTCGCGGATGTCCCACGCCAGCACCTTGTCCGCCGTCTCGGGCGTGAGCAGGTAGCCGTTGGTGGTCATGTGGCCCGAGTAGCGCAGCCCGTGCTCCTTCACGATCTCCTGGAAGAAGGGCGCGAGGTCGGCCACCGCCTCGAAGCCGTACAGCGGCTCGCCGCCGAAGTAGCTGATGGAGAGCGCCTTCAGCCCCGGCGCGCGCTTGCGCACCAGCGCCTTGATGCCGTCGCGCGTCTCCTTGGTCATCGTGCCGCGCTGGAAGTCCTCGTAGCAGTACACGCAGCGGAAGTTGCAGTCCTCGCTGGTCATCAGGATCAGCGACAGGATGTCGGTGCGGTACTGCTGCTTGCCGAAGGTGTACTGCAGGCGCTGGCGCTCGTTCGTCTTCTCCGGCACGATGTAGCCGCGCTTGTGCAGGTACTCCGTCATCCCCTTCTCCGGCGCGCTGAAGCCCTTCCGGCTCAGCAGGCGCTCCACCACCGGCACCTGGTCCGGCTCGAACGCGGTGATGCTCCCGGACAGCGTGTTCCACAGGATCAGGCGCCCGTCGGGGCTGAGCGTGCGCGCGTTGAAGCGCGACGGCGTCCAGTGCCGCTTGCCCTTGGGCGACGGGATCAGCTGGACCAGCGGCTTGGGCGCGCTGCCGCACGAAGAGCCTGTGTCGTGCGGCGACTCGCGCATCACGTCGGGGGAACCGGCCATGGGACTCACCTCGGTAGCGACAAGGGGGAAGTTGCGGCGGGGAGCGTCGCGGCGGACCGCGGTCACGGCACGGAATGTCGGTGGTGGCAACACCCGGCACAATCGCAAATCGTGGCAGGAAAGGTGCATTTTGTCGAATGCATCGAACGACCCAAAACGTGCTGTTCCGGATAGATGCAGACACCCCCGCCGCGGCTGCCGTATTCGGCGCCGCTGCGGGGGTTGCGGAGGAGCGGGAAGGTCAGGCGACGGCGGCTGCGGACTGCGCGGCTTCTTCCGGAACCTGGCGGAGAAGGTGGGTGCGGATGAACACGTCCAGGGCGCCCAGCAGCTTGGCCTGGTCCTCCTGCGGCGTCCGCAGCGTGGCGTGGCCCACCAGGCGCTTGGACAGGCGGCGCAGCGTGTGCTCGTGGATGCCCAGCTCGCCCGCCACCTCGGCCGTCTTGCGGCCCAGCAGCTTGCGGCGGTTCGCGTGCAGCAGGAGGATCAGCGCCAGGAAGTCGACCAGCCGCAGCGGCGCGCCGGCGCCCGCCGCCTTGCGCCACTGCAGGCACAGCGTGGTGCGGTCGCAGTGCGCCGTAGCTGCCAGCTCCGCCACCGAGTACACCGGCCGCTCCGCCAGGCAGGCGTGCATCAGCGCCTCGCGCAGGCTGCGCGGCAGGTGCTGCGCCTCGCCCACGAGCGTGGCCAGCGGCAGCAGCGAGCGCGAGGTGATGGCGTGCTCCACCGCGTCCACCAGCGAGCGCTCCGCCTCCTCGATCCACACGACCTCGTCCACCGTCACCTGGTGCAGCAGGCGCGCGTTCGCCATGTCGGCGCGCGTGGCCAGCACGATGGGGTGGCATGGCGACCGCCGCCTGAATCGCCGCAGCTGTGCCGCGTCGTCGCCCTCGCACAGCCAGTCCACGCGCACCACCACGCACAGCGACTGCGCCGCCCACCGCTCGAACTCCCGCCAGTCCGACACCGGCTTCACGTCGTTCAGGCTCGTGCTCTCCAGACATCGTGCCAGGCGGGTGCTCTCGCGCTCGTACACTACGATCATGGTAGCCGTTCTGCGAAGTCGTTCGGGCAGGGTGTTCCGGCAGACCGGCGGAAAGCTGCCGAAAGGGAGCGTTCGTGCTGATCGGTTGCCGCAGCGGCGATCCCCGCGGAGCGAGGCGGCCGATGCGTCTTGCGTGCGATGCCCGTGGCGTGCCGGATGGATGCCCGCAGCCGGCCGACCGATGCCGGAGCCCGAGCCGCCGGGGGCTCGGACGCCGCACCGTCCGCTTGCGATGTCGCGCGGAAGGAGCGGCGGAGACGGCCGGTGGCGGCCCGGTGCGCACCGCCCCACGCAAGGGGCGCGGAGCGAGAAGCCGGATGGCGTGACTGCGCGAGATTTCGGGAAAACACGCTACGGTGGTAGCGTGAGAAGCGCCGGGCGGGCCGGTGCGAAAACCTGTGGCGAAGCGTCCCGTGCGATTGCCCGCGCGCCGGGAGGCGGACGGTCCGGAGGCTCTTCCGTACACCACCCGCCGCGGGAAACGCGTAGGGATGGGGGTCGGGAAGGCTCGGTTTGTGGCGGGACGTGTGAGGGAATTGTATTCGAGGCCGCAAAGGCTGTCAACACCGGCCGCCGCGCCCGCCCGAGTCTTTGCGCCGCACACCCGCCTCTTCCATGCGCTGTGTTACGCTCAGACTCCGCCCAGAAGTTTCAGCCGCCCCATGCGCTCACCGACGAAAGCGTTGCGCCGCATCCATCTAACGACATCGACCCTCCCCTTCTCTCGTATCGCCCACGTTGCGGTGCACGGCATGAGGTCGCTACGCAGCCGCTCCGAATCACACATTAAAACGAGAAGTCATTGCCGTTGCTCACAAAATCTCTCGGGCGGGACGAAGGAATCCAACGGCGCAAAAGAAACTCTGCGCCCCCACCGCCGTCATATGGGCTCCCAACATTCCCACAATGCCGCAACGGATCACTACCGAGTCTGAGCAGGCTCCGAAGGCTGGGGCTCCCGGTACACGAAATCGCTCGGTGGAGCCTTCGGCGGCGGGCGACCGGCGGGGGCCAGGCCGAAGCACATCGCTCCGTTCGATCTCCGCCTGCCGAATACCTGCTCCGCGAACCCCCGCGTACAAGTGGCGGAACGGAGCCTTCGTCCGTTCCACCCGGCAGCGCACGGAGCCGCGCACGAGGTTGCAACCGGATGGGAGATGAATGGCGAGATTCGCCGGCGGTCTCGAAGTGCTTGCGCACCGGCGAGCTTCGCATCATCTTCCTATGGGCGACCCATGGGAACCTGGATCGCGCCCCTCACCTATGGGCAGCCAATAGGAGGTCGGTGGTGGATAAACGAGAGGTCCAGCCGGGAACGCTCGCGCTGATGATCCTGAAGACGCTCGACGTGCTGGGTCCGCTGCACGGCTACGGAGTCGCGCGGCGGATCGAGGAGACGAGCAGGAACCGGCTCACGCTGAACTACGGCACGCTCTACCCCGCGCTCGTGAAGCTGGAGCAGGAGGGGTTCGTGACCGGCGAGTGGGGCCAGTCCGAGAACAACCGCCGCGCGAAGTTCTACTCGCTCACCCCGGCGGGCCGGAAAGAGCTAGCGCGCGAAACCCGGGAATGGCAGCAGACCGCCGACGTGATAGCAGCCTTCTTCGCACTGGGACGGGAGCCGGCATGAAGACGATTCGCAGGATACTGTCGCGGATGGGCGCGACGCTCCGGCGCCACGGGCGCGACGACGACGACCTCCGGGCCGAGATGGAGGCGCACCTCGCCATGGAGACGGAAGAGAACGTGCGCCGCGGCATGCCGCCCGCCGAGGCGCACAGGCAGGCGCTGATCGCATCCGGCGGCCTCGCGCAGGCCGCGGAGAGCGTGCGCGAGCAGCGCGGCCTTCCGTGGATCGAGAGCGCCGCGGCCGACGTCCGTTACGCGGTGCGCCACTTCCGCCGGACGCCGCTGTCCACCGTGACCATGGTGCTGGTGCTGTCGCTGGGCATCGGCACGAACGTGGTGCTGTTCACCGTGCTGAGCTCCATCGCGACGCTGCCCGCGCCGGGGATCGCGCGCAGCGAATCGCTGGTGCGCATCCGCGGCACCATGCGGGCGAAGGGCGCGGCGGACGAGCAGGCGCGGCTGCTGTCGTGGCCCGAGGTGCAGGAGTACTCCCGCCGCACGGACCTCTTCGCCGGCGTCGCCGCGTACGCCGAAGAGACGGCCATCGTGAGCATGGGGGACGCGACGGCGGCGCCCGTGCCGGTGCGCGTGACCTACTCGACCGCGAACTACTTCGGCATCCTCGGCATCCGTCCCGCCCTGGGCACGCAGCCGCCCGCGGATGCGGACGGCACGCGGCTGACGGCGGCGCCCACGGCGATGATCGGCTACGGGATGTGGCAGCGGCTGGGCGGCGGGCGCGACGTGATCGGCCGCACCATCCGCGTGAACGACACCCCGGTCGAGATCGTGGGCGTCGCCCCCGCGCGCTTCGCCGGCACGAACGGGGGCGGGGGGATGACGATGTGGGTTCCGCTCGGGGCGTATCCCATCCTGCAGAAGCGCACCGCGGCCGTGTTCACCAGCTACGACAGCCTGTTCCTGAGCGCCGCCGCCCGGCTGCGCGACGGCGTGACGGCGAGCGACGCCACGCCCCTCGTGGCCGCCGTGGCGGAGCGCGCGTCGCGCCTGGCGCACGGCGGCGCGGCGCGGGAGACGGATGCCGGCGCCCCGTCCTCGCGCGGAAGCGCCGACGTGGTGCCGATGCTCGCGGGCAACGCCGGTGTGGGCGGCCGTACGGACCTGCTCGTCTCGGGCGCCGTGTCCGGCGGGTTCGCGTTGCTCGTGCTGCTCGTCACCTGCACGAACGTCAGCGCCCTCCTGGTCGGGCTGGCGCTCGCGCGCAGGCGGGAGATCGGCGTGCGGCTCTCGCTCGGCGCGCCCCGTGCCCGGCTCATCCGCCAGCTCCTCACGGAGAGCGTGCTGCTGGCGCTCGCCGCCGCGGCGGTCGGCCTCTTCGTGACGGCGGCCGGCATCCGCCTCGCCGGCGCGGCGCTGGG
>DASRQW010000457.1 GCA_035696245.1 Longimicrobiaceae bacterium
GCCGGGGCGCCCTGCCGGACCCCATGCACACGGAGATGCGATCTTGATCAAGCTGTCGCTGAACCCCGAGGACGTCGAAGTCGCCACGTTCGAGCCCGAGGCCCCGCTGATGGGCTCGCAGCCCATGACCGGCTTCCCCACGCCGGACAGCGGGTGCTTCGTCTGCCCGGACAACTACACGGCGCCCTGCTGATTCGCCTTCCCTCGCGCACGGGCCGCGTTCGCCGGCCCGTGCGCGAGCGGGTGGAACGCCGCCATTTCGCACCTTTCCCAGGCACACGAATGAAGAAGCTTTTTCTGGACATGGAGTCGCTCCGGGTCTCCAGCTTCGAGCCCGCGGCCCAGCTCACGCAGGACCGGTTTGAGAAGACCCCCGGCGTGACGGACGACACCGGCTGCTACTACTGCCCGGTGGTCTCCCTGCAGGTCGCCTGCGAGCCGGACCCGATCCTGGGCTGACGGACCGGTCGCCGCGGTTTGACGGTCCGCGCGCGAGCGGGTAGACTTCATGCCGGGCGGGAGGCGCTTTCGCGCTCCCGCCCGTTCGCTTGGCACCCCCCGACGCTTTTCGGACGACCCACGATGATCCTCGTCTCGCTGCTCACGGCCCTGCTCGCGGGCTTCATGCACGCGCTGGAGCCCGACCACATGGCCGCGGTCACCACCTTCGTGTCGCGGCGCCCCGGCCCGCGCGAGGCGGCGGGCTTCGGCATCCGGTGGGGCCTGGGCCACTCCGGCGCCATCCTGGCAGTGGGCATGGTGCTGGTGGCGCTGCACGTCCGGCTGCCGGCGGGCGTGACGCAGTGGCTGGAGTTCGGCGTGGGGATGCTGCTGCTGGGCCTGGGGCTGTGGCTGCTGTGGACGGTGCTGCACGAGCGCGCACACGCGCTGGCGGGCGACGCCCGCGGCCACACGCACGTGGGCGAACACGCGCATCCGCACGGGCACTCGCACGCGGGCAGCCTGTGGGTGGGCGTGGCGCACGGGCTGGCGGGCACGGCGCCGCTGGTGGCGCTGCTGCCGGTGACGCTCATCGCCTCGCCCTGGCTGGCGGCGGGCTACCTGCTGCTCTTCGGGGTGGGAACCACGCTGTCGATGGGCATCTACGCCTTCGTGGCCGGGCAGGTGTTCCAGCAGGCGGGCGCGAGGCTGCCGCGCCTGGCGGGGATGCTGCGGGCGGGCACCGCGCTGGGCAGCGCCGCGCTGGGCGTGGTGTGGATGATCGGCGCCGCCGCGGGATGAGCCCGCGGCGGGCAACGGACGGACTTTTTGAGAGACGAGAGAGGCACAGTGGCGGACGAGACCGAGACCCCGCAGGCGACGCCCCAGGTGACCATCCTGGTCAAGAACAACGGACCGCTGCTGGTGGACGGCCCGTTCCGCCTGGTGGACGCCGAGGGCAACGAGTACCCGCTGGTGCCGGGCAAGAAGTACAACCTGTGCCGCTGCGGCGCCTCGGTGAACAAGCCGTTCTGCGACGGCACGCACTCGCGCATGGGCTTCCAGGCCGCCGAGCGCGCCGTGCGCGCGGCCGAAGAAGGCGCGGCCCAGGGGTGACGCTCCCCGCGCTTGACACCGCTGGGGCGGGCGGGTAGTCTGCACCTCATGGCCCACGCATCCCGCCCGCCCGCGCCGTGTACCGCCGCTCCGCTCCCGCGGGGGTGCCGGGCGGCGCACGGCTGACGCGGCGGGGGCCGCGAGGCTCGCAGCCCACCCGGCGCGCTCCCGGAGCGCGGCCGGGTTTTTCTTTTCCGCCAGACCGACCACGTCCGCACCGCGCGGGCGCCACCCCACAGGAGGACAGCGATGGCCAACGACACCCGCCCCATCGAGGAGCGCGGCTACGCGCACCCCGAGGCCCTGGTCAGCACCGAGTGGGTCGCCGCGCACCTGGACGACCCCTCCATCCGCATCGTGGAGAGCGACGAGGACGTGCTGCTGTGGGACGTGGGCCACGTGCCCGGCTCGGTGAAGGTCGACTGGCACAGCGACCTCAACCACCCGCTCCAGCGCGACTACCTGGACCCGGACGCCTTCGCGAAGCTGATGCGCGACAGGGGCATCTCGCCGGAGACGACGGTCGTCTTCTACGGCGACAAGAACAACTGGTGGGCCACGTACGCGCTGTGGGTCTTCCGCCTGTTCGGGCACGACCGCGTGCGGGTGATGGACGGCGGGCGCAAGAAGTGGGAGGACGAGGGCCGGCCGCTGGTGACCGACGCCCCCTCGTATCCGCCGGCCAACTACCCCGTGCCCGCGCGCGACGACGAGAAGATCCGCGCCTTCCGCGAAGACGTGATGGAGCACATCCGCGGCAGCGGCGCGCTCATCGACGTGCGTTCGCCCGAGGAGTACCGCGGCGAGCGGCTGCACATGCCGGACTATCCGCAAGAAGGTGCCATGCGCGGCGGCCACATCCCCGGCGCCAAGAGCATGCCGTGGGCGCGCGCCGTGAACCCCGACACCGGCGAGTTCCGCAGCGCCGAAGAGCTGCGCGAGCTGTACGAGCAGCAGTGCGGGCTGAGCGCGGACAAGGACGTGATCGCCTATTGCCGCATCGGCGAGCGCTCGTCGCACACGTGGTTCGCGCTCACGTACCTGCTCGGCTACCCCAGCGTCCGCAACTACGACGGCTCCTGGACCGAGTGGGGCAACGCCGTCCGCGCCCCCATCGAGAAGCCCTAGCGTCTTCGGTAGATGAACGGCTGCCGGTAGATGAAGGAACGGGGACGGCGCGCTGCCGTCCCCGTCTCTTTTCCCAGCGTCACTGCCTCATCGCCCCGCCCGAGATCGCATCCAAATCGTGTGGGACATACGAAATCCGTGAGAATCGGTGCGGCCAGCATCGCCCTGGCGGCTAAAGCCGCGGGCTACGACGGCACAAAGCCCACCGGCGTGGGCTGCTACCGATGGTCCGGATCGCTTCGGCGAGACTCTGCGAAGGCAAACCGATCTACCCGGAATCCGCATCACTCGTGCGCGGCTCGACGCGCGACCGATTCCACGCCGTTCCTCATCTCCCGGACACGAAAACGCCCCGCTCGGCTGCATGCCGGGCGGGGCGTTCTCGGATGATTCGGCCGGCCTGCGCTACCAGCCCTTGCGGCGGCGGAGGGCGGTGATCTGCTCGATGTGGTGGCGGCCGTGCCAGGCGTACAGGTCGAGCAGCGCATCGAGCGTGATGGGGCCCTGCTCGGGGTGCTGGCCGGTGCGCGTCCAGTCGCCGCCCGAAAGCTGCTCGAAGGTGAGGGTCAGGCGCGCGTGCAGCGCCCGCAGCAGGTCCACGGCGTAGCCCACGGGCGCGGTGGCGGCGTCCGGCAGCGTGGCCCAGTCGTCCTGGCTCCAGGTCTTGAGCTGCGGCTCGGCCTCGGTGAGGATCAGCTTCACGCGGAGGTACGCGTTCATGTGCGCGTCCGCCACGTGGTGCGCGACCTGGCGCACCGTCCACCCGTCGTCGCGGTACGGGGTGTCCAGCGCGGCGTCGTCCAGCCCCGCGAGCGCGGCCGCCAACTCGTCGGGAAGCGTGCGGATGCGCTCGATGCGCTCCCGCCGCGAGATCTGCAGTCTCATCGTCCTCGGTGCCCTTCGTCGTCGGCATGGGCGGGCCCCGGCCCGCATCCGGCGAATGATAGACGCCATGCGCCGCTCTCCGCCAGCCCACCGCCGGGTGCGGGCGCCCGGTGACACCTCCTCCGCATCCAGCCCCCGTGCGTTCCCCCGCGCCGTACCCGGCCGCACGCACGGGACGGCGCGTCGGGGCGTGTCCCTGGCGCGGGGGGCGGCTTCGCATTAGCGTATGCGCGCTGCACCGGATGTTCCTGCCCGTCGGCTTGCGCCCTTCCGCTCGTCCCGCCGCTGCTGCTCATCCCAGCCCATCTCCCTTCTTTGCGGCCAGCATCGGCGCGGGAAACGGAGGCCCAGCGCCTGCCGCCTTTCCGCGGAAGGCCGCTGTGAACCAACGCGGGTGGCCCGCTCGCCTCGGCCGAGCGCGGCGATACCCTGATCCTCATCCACGAACGCATCGCCACATCATGAGACGCTTCCTCCCCGCCATCGCCCTTCTCTCCCTCGGCGCCGCACGGGCGCACGCGCAGCGCACCCCCGCGGGCGCCGCGCCGCCGCGCCCGCGCCTGGAGGCGATGTCCGACACGAACGACGCCACGGCGTACTACACCCACGGCTTCGTGGTCCTGGAGGCGCGTCCGGCCGAGGCGGCCGCGTCGTTCTACTGGGCGCGCCGCATCAACCCGGCGTGGGCAGACGCATACTACGCCGAGCGCACGGCGCTGCTGATGACCGACAAGGACCGGCTGCTCGGGTGGATGAACGACAGCCGGCGCGTGCTGGACTCGCCCGCCGTGCTGCACATCGACTCGCTGTACGACCGCGCCGCCACCGCCGATCCGTTCCTGGCGCCCAAGCTGGACCGCGCGCTGTGGATCTACTGGTACGGCGCCTGGCGCACGCACGGCAACTCGGGCGTGATGGACGACGTGAAGCCCGCCGAGATCCAGAACTACCTCACCAGCCAGGCCACGCCGCCCACCCGCGCCTGGCTTGCGTTCAGCGAGGGACGCTACGCCCAGGCGGTGGACCTGTACGACGCCGCCATCCGCTGGTCTTCGGGCCGCGAGAAGGCCCCGCTGCGGCTGAACCGCGCCCGCGCCCTGTACCTGGCCGGCCGCTACCCCGAGGCGCTGGCGGGCATGCAGCAGGGCATCACCGAGTGGCGGAAGGACGACGACACCAAGCGGGTCGTCTTCCTCTACCGCTCCAAGGCGCACCTGGAGCAGAGCGTGGGGCTGATCCACGAGAAGATGGGGGACAAGGCGGCGGCGCGTGAGGCGTACGGCCGCGCGCTGACCGAGGACATCTCGTACTTCCCGGCGCACGTGCGGCTCAGCGCCCTGGCGCTCGCCGCGGGCGACACGGCGTCGGCCATCAGCGAGATGGACCTGGCGGTGCAGATCCGGCCGGGCGACGGCTCGCTGCGCTACAACTACGGGTTCGTGCTGGGCACCGCGCGCAAGTTCGAGGAGGCGGCCGAGCAGTTCAAGAAGGCGCAGGAGCTGGAGCCCTCGTTCGCCGCGCCGTACTACATGCTGGCGCGCATCTACGACGCCAGCGGCATGCAGGACGAGGCGACGGCGAACTACCGCGCGTTCGTGGCCCGCGCCAGCCGCCGCGACCAGTACCTGCCGCTCGCCACCCAGCGCCTGGCCGAGCTGGCCGCCCCCGCCGCCCCGGCTCCGGCCGGCGGGCGGTAGCGCGAGCTGCCCGGACTGGAGATATGATGCGCCGCATCTTCCTTCCCGCCCTGCTCGGCCTCTGCGCCGCGACGTCCGCAGCGGCGCAGAGGGTGCCCGCGCCAACCGACCCGCCGCGCCCGCCACTGGAAGCCGGGGCAGACACGAACGACGCCACGGCGTACTTCCGCAACGGCGTGCACGTCCTCGCGCGGCGTCCGGCCGAGGCCGCCGCGTCGTTCCACTGGGCGCGCCGGATCAACCCGGGCATGTCCGACGCCGTCTACGGCGAGCGCACGGCGCTGATGATGAGCGACCGCCAGCGCCTGCTGCGGTTCCTGCGCGGAGACCGGCGCACGGAGCGCTCGCCCGAGATGCGCCAGCTCGATTCGCTGTACGACCGCGCCGCCACGGCCGACCCGTTCCTCCAGCCCAGGCTGGACTACCTCTTGATCTCGTTCGCCAACGGCGTCTATTCGTCGGAGGAGGCGAATCGGCGGAACCCCGGGCAGGCGGCGTGGCTGGGCAGCGGTGAGTGGAGGGTTCCCGTGCCGAGCTGCGAAGCGGGCGGCGAATCATCGGCGACGGCGGCATGGAGAGCGTACAGCAACGGGTGCTTCGCGAAGGCGGTAGAGCTCTACGACGAAGCGATCCGCCGCTCGCGCCCCAGCGCGCGGCTCCAGGTGGAGCGGGCGCGCGCGCTCTTCCTGGCCGGGCGCCTGGACGAGGCGCTCACGGGGATGCGGCACGGCGTCTCGCTGTGGAAGAAGGATGACGAGGACAAGGACTCCGTGGTCTTCCGCTACCGCTCCAAGGCGCACCTGGAGGAGAGCGTGGGGATCATCCAGGAGAAGATGGGCGACAAGGCGGGGGCCCGTGACTCGTACGGGCGCGCGCTGACGGAGGACATCTCGTACTTCCCGGCGCACGTGCGGCTCAGCGCGCTCTCGCTCGCGGCAGGCGACACGGCGGGCGCCATCGGCGAGCTGGACCTGGCGGTGCAGATCCAGCCGAACGATGCCGCACTCCGCTACAATTACGGCTTCGCGCTGGGCACCGCGAAGAAGTTCGAGGAGGCGGCGGAGCAGTTCAGGAAGGCCACCGAGCTGGAGCCGTGGTTCGCCGGTCCGTACTACATGCTGGCCCGCATCTACGACGCCAGCGGCATGGAGGCCGAGGCCACGCAGAGCTACCGCGCCTTCGTCGCCCGCGCCGCCCGCCGCGATCCGTACCTCCTGATCGCCACGCAGCGCCTGGCGGAGCTGACCGCGCCGCCTCCCAGCCCGGCGGCCGCGACGCCGTGAAGCATCACTTTGGAATCTTCACCTTAGAATTGGAATTACCCGGACCATGAGAAGCCTCTCCATCTTCAGCCGCGGCCTCGCCGTACCAGCGCTGGGTGCGCTGGCGCTGCTCGCCCCGGGCGCGCAGGCCCACGCGCAGGACACGGCGCGCGTGGTGCGCCCCCGCAGCGCGTACGAGGACCTCCAGATGTTCAGCCAGGTCCTCAACCAGATCCGCGTGAACCACCCGGACTCGGTGAACACGCACGACCTGTTCATGGCCGCGGTGGAGGGGATGGTGCGCGCCGCCGACCCGCACTCGTACGTGATCCCCGCCACGCGCCTTTCGGCGGACAAGGAGAAGGCGTTGGAGGAAGGGCGCCTGCTCCCCGTGCCCATCGACTTCAGCTACTTCGGCGGCTCGCCCGTGGTGTCCAGCGTGGCGCCCGGCTCCGAGGCCTCCAAGCAAGACATCCTGCCCGGCGACGAGCTGGTGGCGATCGACGGGAAGCCGGTGGCGGCCGAGAGCCCCAACGAGCTGGACGTGACGCTGGCCGGGCCGCGGAACACTACGGTCCGGCTGGGCCTGGAGCGCCGCCGCATCGACGGCTCGCTGGCGCGGCTGGAGCGCGTGGTCAAGCGCGAGCGCACGGCCGAGGCGACGGCGGTGCCGGTGGCGATGATGCTGGACCCGCAGACCGGCTACGTGCGCATCACCACCTTCAGCAACGGCCGTGTCTCCGACGACCTGCACGCGGCGCTGGGGCGGCTGGAGGGACAGGGGATGCGGCGCCTGGTGCTGGACCTGCGCGACAACGGCGGCGGCCTGGTGGACGAGGCGGCCAAGGTCGCCGGCGAGTTCCTGCCCGAGGGCCAGGTCGTGTACACCTCCGTTGGCCGCAAGGCCGAGACGTCGGAAACCGGGCTGGTGAAGCGCTCGTTCTGGCGGCGCGAGCGGCGCTACCCCATTGTCGTGATGCAGAATTCCGGCACCGCCAGCGCATCGGAGCTGGTGGCGGGCGCGCTCCAGGACCATGATCGCGCGCTGATCGTGGGCCGCCCCAGCTTCGGCAAGTCGCTGCTGATGCGCGGCTTCCCCATGACCGACGGATCGGTGATCGAGCTGGTGGTGGGCCACATGCTCACCCCGTGCGGCCGCGTGATCCAGCGGCAGTACCGCTCCGTCACGCAGCGCGACTACTACCGGCTCGCCGGCGAAGCGCGCGACACGGTGGGGCGGCCCAGCTGCAAGACGGACGCAGGGCGCACGGTGTACGGCGGAGGCGGCATCTACCCGGACGTGGTATTCGCGCAGCCCACGCCCGCGCCGCTGTGGCTGGCCCGCACGCGCGAGGAAGACCTGCCGACCAAGTGGATCGGCGGCTACCTGACCGCCAACGCGGCGGCCTTCACCACGCCCGAGGCGCTCGCGGCCAACCCGCGCCTCCCGGCGGATGCGCTGGCCTCGTTCCGCACCTTCGCGGCGGGCCAGGGCGTGCAGATCCCCGCCGACGCCGAGTCGGCGGAAGTGCTGAACCGCTCCCTCGTCCGCGCCATTGCCGGCACGAAGTGGGGTGCCGAGGGCTACTACCGCGTGGTCGCCGCGCTGGACCCCGACGTCGCCGCCGCCGTCCGCGAGTTCGGCCGCGCCGCATCCATCCTCGGCCCGGCGCAGTAACCCGCATCTGCCGACCAGATCACAATTTCGGTTCGGTGGATGAACGACGGTAGATGTACGACAGGCCCGGCCGCGCTCCTCGCGGCCGGGCCTGTGTCGTTCACATCATCCTCCGAATCCGTCCGATCTACCCGCTCGCCGACTGCGTTCGTTCTGCCCGCGCTCATCTCCCCGACGAGCCTTCAGTCGATGCGGTGCCCTCCCGCCGTGCATCTCCCGAAACGGCCGTCCTGGCGTGCAGATGTTGCCGGGCCGGTACTATTTGCCCTTGAGGACGCGCTGGTAACCGTCGAGCGTCTGCTCCATGTGCTGCGCCGTCGCTAGGCAGGTGTTGGCGAGCGCCGTCGCCTGCCGGACGCGCCCCTCGGCCTCGCGGACGAGGTCGGCGCGGTGCTGCGTCTCGCGCAGCAGGTCGGGGTCCACGGTGCCGGGCGCCGCCAGCGCCAGCGTGGCGAACGAGAGGATGATGCCGGTTGCCGCTCCCTTCATGAAGGACCTGGTGCGCTCGATCTCTGCCGCTCCGTCGAACACGATCACCTGCGCCGCCTTGCACTGCCCTCTCCACTCCGCGTACCTACGCAGAAGGGTTTCCATGGGCTGCTCCGGGGTAGGGTGAGGCGAACCGCCGGACGTTTCCAATCCAACAACCGTGCCAGGCGCGGGCGAACCGCGGCGCACGGGTCCCATCCCCAAGGTAGGTGCGAGGCGGACCGTGATCCAAGAAGATTCGTATCCGCCGCAAGTCTTCACCGCGCATCCACACCTTCCGCATGGGCTCCCGCACGACATTCGTACGGTGAAGGCAACCTGAGCTCGCGCATCACGAACGCGCGGTTCGTCGCCGAGCGCGAGACTACCGAACGGTCCGGAAAGCTGGGTTGAGGTGCGAGATCGCCACTCCCTGCGCCCGATGCTTGCGGTCGCGGATCGTGGCTGGGATGTTGTCCTCCACGCCTGGCGCGTTCACGCTCTGCCTCTCGGACCGACGATGAAGATGAAGAGACTACTGCTGCTCTCGTACCTGGCCACGGCGACGGCGTGTGCGCCTGCCGTGGCAACCGCACCGGCGGCATCTCCCGCTCCGGCGGCGGCGGGCGGGCCGACGGGCGCTTCGCAGGCCCCGCCGTCCGCGACGCCCACGGCGATCCGGTGGACGCGCGGCTCGGCGGAGCATCGCGCTATCTTCCTCCAGACGTACGCGTGGGCGTCGCAGCAGCTACGGCAGATGGCGGCGGGGGCGCAGGGCGGCGCGTGGGGCGTGATATTGGACGCGGACGAGACGGTGCTGGACAACTCCACCTACCAGCTCGGCCATCCCGTCTACTCCGACACGGCGTGGAACGCGTGGGTACGGCAGGAGGCGGCCACCGCCCTTCCCGGCGCGGCGGAGTTCACGCAGCTGGCGCATCAGTTGGGCGGCAAGGTCGCCATCGTCACCAACCGCGACGTGGCCGTCTGCCCTGAGACCATCGACAATCTGCGGCGCGTGGGCATCGCGTTCGACGCGGTGCTGTGCAAGCCCGCTGGCCCCGGCGACAAGAACCCACGCTTCCAGGCCGTGCAGAACGGCACCGCCGCGCCCGGCCTGCCGGCCCTGCGCGTGCTGATGTGGGTGGGCGACAACATCCAGGACTTCCCCGCGCTGTCGCAGGACGTTCGCAACGCCCCGGACGCGGCGTTCGCCCCCTTCGGCCGCACCTTCATCGTCCTGCCGAACCCCATGTACGGCTCCTGGGAGCACAACCCGCCGCAGTAGCCCCGGCGGTTTCGGTAGATGCACGGAGGGCCGGCGCTCGGGATCCGCGTCGCCCCTCCGTCTTCTCGCATCCGCCCCTCGTCTCCCGATTCACCGCCGTTTCGATCCGAACGTGGAAGGACGAGGGACGCGCCTGCATCTCCCGGACAGCGTCACTGCACGTCCTTGCCGATGCGATCCCAGCGGAAGGCGCCCGTCTCGGGATCGCGGGAGAAGTAGATCCAGGCGATGCGTCCCATCACGTGCGCGTCCGGCACGAAGCCGATGTAGCGGCTGTCCATGCTGGCCGGCCGGTTGTCGCCCATCACGAAGTAGCTGCCGGCGGGCACGCGGAGCGGCCCCCACGTGTCCGGCGTGGGGGCGTACGGCGCGGTGTCTCCCGGCGTTCGGAGCAGGAACGGCCGCTGCCATTCCGGCGCGGGCAGCGGGACGTCTGCCGCGAGGTTGGTGACGGCGTAGGGCTCGGCCCGGCGGCGCCCGTTCACGTAGAGCATCCTTTCGCGCATCTCCAGCGTGTCGCCCGGCATGCCGATCACGCGCATCACGTGGTCCAGCCCGTCGCGCTCCCGCACCACAGCCACCATGCCGCGCGTGACCGGCCCCGAGCCGCGAGGCCCCGCCATCACGTAGTCGCCCGGCAGCAGCGCGGGCTGCATGGACGCGGCGGGAATGGTGTACGAGCTCGCCACGTGCCGCGTCGTGAAGGCGCGGACGAGCGGCTGTGTGACGAGGAGCATGGCGGCGGCGTACCCGGCCAGCCAGTACCAACGCGTGTACCACTTCCGCCGCGGGGTCGCGGTGCGGGCGGAGCGGAAGGCATCCCACACGATGCCGGCGTTGGTGCAGGCCGCCACCACCGCGAAGAGCGCGGCACGGACCGCGAATGGCCACGTGCGCATCAGGATCGCGGCGCCGAGCACACCGAGCACCCAGCAGCCGGCCATCCACAGCAGTCCGCGCCGGCCCCGTCCCGCGTACAAGTGCCCCAGGCCGGGGACGAAGAACGACATCACCGCCGCAAGCCACGGCCGCGGCTGCCGCGGAGCCTCGTCTGCCAGTGTGCCGGCCACGTCCGGCCCTGTTGCGATAATGTTCTCGGGAATCTGCATCGTCGGCAGTGAGATGATCGGCGGGACGGGAGGGATGCGAGAGGGGAACGCTCCGTCGGCGGCTGAAGATCCGTCCGCGGGGCCACGCGCACAAGCACCGTCGTGGATGCGCCGGCTAGCGGGACGGAGCGGGTTCGTACCATCGGGCCGCAGGCCCCCGGAGGCCGGCCAGCGGCTCCATCTCCGGCCATCTCCGGCGCCCCACGCACCCAGGCGTTTCGCTTCTCGCCGGGTGCGTGTATGTTGCACCTCAACCTCACGAAAACCACACCTTTCTCCGCCGCACCCGTACCCCGCGCGCGGAGCTCCCACGCACTCACACCTCCGGCGCGCCGCTCCCGGCACGCCCCGCGCCTAGTGACCGAGATCCTCGCCCCGTACACCCTTCTGCCCGGCGAGCCCCGCCGCCCCGCCCGCGAGACGCCCGCGCACGAGGCCATCCAGCGCGCGCTCCGCGAAAGCGAGGAGTACTTCCGCTCGCTGGTGGAGAACGCCCGCGACGTGATCCACGTGATCAACGAGGACGGCACCACGCGCTACATCACGCCCTCCGTCCGCCGCCTGCTGGGCTGGGACCCGGAGGAGCTGATCGGGCGTCACGCGCTGCAGCTGGTGCACCCCGACGACGTCGAGCGCGCCCGCGAGGTGCTGCGGCTGGACCGGCACACGCCCGGCGCCGCCGCCTCGCTGGAGTTCCGCGCGCCGCACGCGGACGGCACGTGGAGGATCTTCGAGGCCATCGGCAAGAACCTGCTGGACGACCCGGTGGTGCGCGGCATCGTGGTCAACTCGCGCGACGTGACCGAGCGCAAGCGCGCGGAGGCGGAGAGCGTGCGCCTGGCCGCCATCCCCCGCGAGAACCCGTATCCCATCGTGGAGTGCGACGCCCAGGCGCGCATCGTCTACCTCAACCCCTCGGCCGAGCGGCTGCTGGCGGAGCTGGGCGCGGAGGGCGCGCACGAGATCCTGCCCGGCGCGCACGCGCTGCTGGTGCGCGAGTGCGTGGCCAGCGGGCAGGGCGCGCGCGGCGTGGAGGTGCGCGCGGGGTGCCGCATCCTGGCGTGGACGTACCATCCGCACCCGTCGCTGGGCACCGTGCACCTCTTCGGCGAGGAGGTGACCGAGCGCAAGCGGGTGGAGGAGCAGCTTCGCCACGACGCCATGCACGACGCCCTCACCGGCCTCCCCAACCGCCACCTCTTCATGGAGCGCCTGGGCCGCCTGGTGGAGCGGCGGCGGCGCGGCGGGACGGGTTTCGCGGTGCTCTTCCTGGACCTGGACCGGTTCAAGGTGGTGAACGACTCGCTGGGCCACCACGTGGGCGACGAGCTGCTGGTGGAGGTCGCCCGCCGCCTGCGCGAGTGCGCGGCCGGCGACACCGTGGCGCGCCTGGGCGGCGACGAGTTCGCGGTGCTGCTGGAGAGCGTTGCGGGCGAGGACGAGGCCCGCGCCGCCGCCGAGCTCCTGGCCGAGGTGGTGGCCGTGCCCGTGGTGCTGAGCGGCTACGAGGTGTTCACCGGCGCCAGCGTGGGCATCGCGCTGGGCAGCGGCGGCGAGCGGCCCGAGCACCTGCTGCGCAACGCCGACATGGCCATGTACCGCGCGAAGGCCAGCGGCGTGGCGCGCTGCGAGGTCTTCGACCGGGCCATGCACGACGCCGCGCTGGGCCGCCTGCGCCTGGAGACCGACCTGCGCCGCGCCGCCGAGCGCGGCGAGTTCCGCCTGCACTACCAGCCCATCGTCTCCCTCCGCACGGGCGCCATCGCGGGCGTGGAGGCGCTGCTGCGCTGGCAGCACCCGGTTCGCGGCCTCATCCCCCCGGCGGAGTTCGTGCCCGTGGCGGAGGAGACGGGCGCCATCCTGCCCATCGGCGACTGGGTGATGCGCGAGGGGTGCCGCCAGCTGGCCGAGTGGCGCGCGGAGTTCCCGCGGGCGCGCATGGCGGTGAGCATCAACCTCTCCGCCAAGCAGTTCGCCCAGCGCGACCTGGTCGAGAAGATCGCCGACACGCTGCGCGAGACGGGGCTGGACCCGCGCCACCTGAAGCTGGAGATCACCGAGAGCGCGGTGATGGAGAGCACCGAGAGCGCGGGCGCCATGCTGCGGCAGCTCAAGGCGCTGGGCATCCAGGTGCAGATGGACGACTTCGGCACCGGCTACTCGTCGCTCTCCTCCCTGCACCGCCTGCCGCTGGACGGGCTGAAGATCGACCGCTCGTTCATCGGGCGCATGGAAGAGGAGAACGGCACCGGCGCCCTGGTGCGCACCATCGCCGTCCTTGCCCGCGGCCTGGGCCTGGCCGTCATCGCCGAGGGGGTGGAGACGCAGGCGCAGCTGGAAGGCGTGCGCGAGCTGGGGTGCGACTACGCGCAGGGCTACCTGATTTCGCGCCCGGTGGACACGGAGGGAATCCGCGCTTTCCTCGCTGCGGGACAGTGCGGGTGACGACCGCGAGGTAGCCGAAGGGATACGGTGGGCTGAGAGCGGCCCCCTCCCCCCGGCCCCTCCCCCAAAACTGCCTGGGGGAGGGGAGAATTCGGGTGCGGGACGGGTAGATGGGAGGCGGGGGCGGATCGGCCTGCGCGGCGGAGGACCTTCATCGGCCGTGCTGTTCCGTGGTGCGGCTCCGTTCGGGGAGTTCAGTGGGTTCGCCGCCGGGGAAGGCGAGCGAAACTCTTGCCTCGGCTTGACCTCCCGCACACCCTTCCGATCCCAGCAGGCAGGCCCTCTGCCACCCAGCTCGGGAGGGACCGGCTGGCGGACGGGCTCCCACTACCGCCCTCCGCCTCGCGGCTTGGAAACAGCCGTCGCCGCTGGACGGGTTCGTGCAGTGCCGAAAAATCCCCCATTGCGCCGGGCCGGCCGGCGCGAAGCCCCACCGCCACACGCGGGAGCGTAGCGCTTGCACGAGCGGCTCCTTCGCCAGATCCAGCGCCACTTCGGCGCGGCCGACGCCCTCCCCCCGGAGCTCCGGGACTTCGTGGACGACGTGGGCCGCGCCTATGCGCGCGCCGGCGAGGAGCAGGCGCGCCTGGAGCGCTCGGTAGAGGCGGCCGGGCTGGAGATCGGCGAGCGCGACCGGCTGCTGCGGCTGGCCCCGCGCGACGCGCTGTGGGCGTGGGAGCCGGGGTCGGCCGCGCGCGAGTGGAACGACGGCCTCACCGGCATCTTCGGCTACGCGGCCGACGAGGTGGAGCCCACGCGGGCGTGGTGGGCGGACCGCGTCCACCCGGACGACCGCGAGCGGGTGCTGGACGGTCTGCGCGGGGTGCTGGACGGCGCCGCGCTCACGTGGGCCGACGAGTACCGTTTCCGCCGGGGGGATGGGTCGTGGGCCACCGTGGTCGACCGCGCGCACGTCACCCGCGTGGGCGGCCGCGCGGTGCGCCTCGTGGGCTCGATGGTGGACGCGGGCGAGCGGCTGCGGGTCGAGGAGGCGCTGCGCGAGAGCGAGCGCCAGTTCCGCGAGCTGGCCGAGACGATCGCCGCGGCCACGTTCATCTACCAGGGCACCCGCTTCGTCTACGTCAACGCGGCGGCCACGGAGCTGACCGGCTACTCTCGCGAGGAGCTGCTGGGAATGCACTTCTGGGAGCTGGTGCACTCCGACCACCGCGACGCCGTGCGCGAGCGCGGGATGGCACGGCAGAAGGGAGATGCGGTCGCGCCGCGCTACGAGTTCAAGATCGTCACGCGCGACGGGGCGGAGCGCTGGGTGGACTTCACCTCGGGCGTGATCCGCTACCGCGGCGAGACGGCGGCGCTGGGCACCGCGTTCGACATCACCCGGCACAAGCGGGCCGAGGAGGAGCTGCGGCGCCAGGCGCTGGCCTTCGCCAACCTGTACGACGCCGTCATCATCACCGACCTGGCCGGCCGGATCGTGGAGTGGAACCCCGCCGCCGAGCGCACCTACGGCTACGCCGCGGCCGAGGTGATGGGCAGCACGGTGGACATCTGGCTGGACCCCGGCGAGGCCGCGTGGCTGAACCGCGCCATCCTGGGGGCGCTGGAGGCCGAGGGGCGCTGGTCCGGCGAGATCCGCTTCGTGCGGAAGGACGGGACGCCGGGCGTGTCCGAGACGCTGGTGGTGCCGCTCTTCGACTCGCGCGGCGAGCGGGTGGGCGCGCTGGGCGTGAACCGCGACATCACCGACCGGCGGCGGGCCGAAGAGGCGCTGCGCACCAGCGAGGAGCGCTACCGCCTGATGGTGGAGGGGAGCGAGCAGGTCTTCTTCTACGTGCACGACCGCGACGGCGTCTTCCAGTACCTCTCCCCGTCGGTGCGCGACGTGCTGGGCTACGAGCCCGACGAGCTGGGGGGCCGCACGTTCCGGGAGATGCTCACCGGCGACCCCAGCGACGCCCAGGTGGAGGAGCGCACCCGCGCCACCCTGGCCGCCGAGGAGCAGCTCAGCACCTACGCCGCCGTCACCCGCCACCGCGACGGGCGCCGCGTGGTGCTGGAGCTGGTGGAGACGCCCGCCCTGCGCGACGGCGCCGTGGTGGGCGTGCAGGGCTTCGCCCGCGACATCACCGGCCGCCGCAGCAGCGAGGAGGCGTTGCGCGAGAGCGAGCGCCGCTACCGGGCCCTGTTCGAGGAGTCGCGCGACGCCATCTACATGACCGGCCCGGACGACCGGTTCATCGACGTG
Organism: Longimicrobiaceae bacterium; assembly: GCA_035696245.1. Taxonomy (NCBI): domain Bacteria; kingdom Pseudomonadati; phylum Gemmatimonadota; class Longimicrobiia; order Longimicrobiales; family Longimicrobiaceae; species Longimicrobiaceae bacterium. The sequence continues at coordinate 15,727 of DASRQW010000457.1, forward strand.
AACCAGGCGGCGCTGGACCTGTTCGGCTACACGCGCGGCGAGATGGTGGGGCTGGAGGTGCGGGAGATCTACGTGCACCCCACCGACCGCGTGCGCTTTCAGGACGAGATCGGGCGCAGCGGCTACGTGCGCGACTACGAGGTGCGCCTGGCGCGGGCCGACGGGACGGAGGTGGACTGCCTGCTCAGCGCCAACGTGCGCCCCGGGCCGGACGGGCGACCGGCGGGAATGCAGGGCATCATCCACGACATCACCGAGCGCAAGCGGGCCGAGGAGCGGCTGGCGTACGGCGCCCTGCACGACGCGCTGACCGGCCTGCCCAACCGCGCGCTCTTCGTGGACCGCCTGGGCCAGGCCATCGAGCGCGCCCGCCGCGGCGGCGAGGCGCCCTTCGCGGTGCTCTTCCTGGACCTGGACCGGTTCAAGGTCGTCAACGACTCGCTGGGCCACGGCGTGGGCGACCGGCTGCTGGTGGCGCTCGCCGCGCGCCTGGAGGAGGCGGTGGGGCCCGCGGGCACCGTCGCCCGCTTCGGGGGCGACGAGTTCACGCTGCTGCTCGAGGACGTGGCGGGGGCCGTGGAGGCTTCCCACGCCGCCGAGCGGGTGCTGGAGGCGCTGTCGCTCCCCTTCCATCCCGACGGGCACGAGGTGTTCGCCTCGGCCAGCATCGGCATCGCGCTCAGCTCCGCCGGCTACCGCGACGCCGGCGAGCTGCTGCGGAACGCAGACGCGGCGCTCTCGCGCGCCAAGGCGCAGGGCAAGGCGCGCTACGAGGTGTTCGACCGCGCCATGCACGCCGAGGCGCTGGTGCGCCTGCAGATGGAGATGGACCTGCGCCGGGCCGTGGAGCGCGGCGAGCTGCGCCTCGTGTACCAGCCCGTGGTCTCGCTGCCCACCGGCAAGGTGAGCGGCTTCGAGGCGCTGGTGCGCTGGGCCCACCCCACGCGCGGGACCATCTCGCCGCACGAGTTCATCCCCGTGGCCGAGGAGACTGGGTTGATCCTGCCCATCGGCCGCTGGGTGGTGGAGGAGGTGTGCCGGCACGCGCGGTCGTGGCGCCGCGCCGGCGGCCAGCCGCCGCTCACCGTGAGCCTCAACCTCTCGGCCAAGCAGTTCGCGCAGCCGGACATGGTGGAGCACATCGAGCGGACGATGGATGCCAGCGGCGTGGACCCCGCGTTCCTCAAGCTGGAGATCACCGAGAGCGTGATCCTGGAAGACGCGGCCCCGGCCAAGGCCATGCTCGCGCGGCTGGGGGCGCTGGGGGTGGAGCTGTACATGGACGACTTCGGCACCGGCTTCTCGTCGCTCGGCTACCTGCACCGCTTCGCGCTCGACGGGGTGAAGGTGGACCGCAGCTTCGTGGCGCGCATGGACACCGAGCACCGCAGCGCGCAGCTGGTGCACGCCATCGTGGCACTGGCCCGCAACCTGGAGCTGACCGTGGTGGCCGAGGGCATCGAGAAGCCCGCGCAGCTCGCCGCGCTCCGCGCCATGGGCTGCGAGTACGGCCAGGGCTTCCTCTTCTCCCCGCCCATCCCCCGCCGCGAAGCCGAGCAGCTCCTCGCGGCAGACCCCACGTGGTGAAGCGGATGCGGCGCTGTCCCGGCACGCGCCGGCGACACGGCGCGGCTCCGAGAAAGACGTGGCATTCGGTGATCTCTCCAAGCCGGGCAGTCTGCTCCTTCGTTTCCGGCTCTGCGGCCATTCGGCTTCCCGGTCAGCGGTTCGCAACGAGATAACGCCTGGCTTAGAGCCTATCCGGAAAGTTGAGGAAGAGTTAGACTGTCGCGTATGAGCGAGCCGAAGAAGAAGAGACCGGATGATCCGACGATCTGGAGCGTGGATGATGCGTTGTGGGAGCGTCTCGCGCCGTTGCTGGTCGTGGAGAAGGTCCGGAGTCCGGCAGACCCCGGAAGAGTGACCGACAGATCCTGAACGGGCTGATCTGGCTGGCGCGGACGGGGGCGCAGTGGAGCGCATTGCCGCGGGAGTTCGGGGCCAAGTCGACCGTTCACGACCGCTTTCAGGAGTGGATACGCCACGGGGTGTTCGCCCGAGCCTGGGCGGTGCTGCTGGAAGCGTACGACGACCTGGTGGGCATCGATTGGACCTGGCAAGCTGCCGACGGCTGCATCGTCAAAGCTCCGCTGGGAAAAAGGGGGCTGACGGCGAGGCGCAAGCCACGGGGCGCAACCCCA
>DASRQW010000458.1 GCA_035696245.1 Longimicrobiaceae bacterium
GGAAGGGCAAGACGACGTGACGGGGGACGCGCAGGCCGGAGCCACGGAATGAGCATCGAGACCAAGAAGGCGGGCAACGCCAAGGGCGCGGCCACGCCGCGCGAGAAGCTGGAGCTGGCCGCCATCGGCATGGAGGCCGAGTTCGGAGTGATGGTGGACGGCGCCCCCGCCAAGCCCGAGGACGTGTTCGGCGACCCGCGTGCCTTCGTGCAGGGCCAGCTCATGCACCGCGTGGGGACGTCGTACCACCTCCCCACCGGCGGCGCCGTCTACTTCGACACCGGCGTGATCGAGGTGGCCACGCCCGTGATCGAGATCGAGCGGGGGTGCGCGGCGCGGGCCGGGCGGTCGCTGTGGGAGTCGGTGCTTGCGTTGCGCGAGGGGCTGGACGACTGGGAGCGGCGCGAGGGCCGCGACGTGCACCTGGTGGGCTTCAGCACGCACTACAACATCTCGTTCGAGCTGCCGCGGCACGCGCAGGGCCGCAGCCGCACGGTGGAGAAGCTGGCGCTGCTGCTCTCGTACGTGCTGCCGTTCCCGGTGATGCTGCTGGCGGCCAACCGGCGCTCCACGGGCGTGGGCGTGCGCCCGCGCGGCGACCGCATCGAGATCACTGCGGACTTCACGCCCAGCGCTTCGCTGATGATCGCCACGGGCACGCTCATCACCGGCATCGTGCGCGAGGTGATGACGTGGCCGTCGTTCGAGCTGGAGATGCTGGACCGCACGGACCTGCCCATCGTGCGCGACTTCCGGCCCATGCCGCACACGTCGCGCAAGGGCTGGCTGGCACGCTACACCTGCTTCCCGCGCAACCCCTTCCAGACCGACGTGGACGCGCCGGTGTGGGCCACGCGCGACGGTCGCACGCTCAGCCTGCGGCAGATCGCGGGGCTCACGGTGAAGCACTTCTGGCACCCCATCCGCCGCATCTCGGACCCGTTCAGCTTCCGCCTCATCGGCTCGGTGATGCGCGGACGGGCGCCGTCGCTGCTGGACCTGGACGACCGGCCCGAGGAGTACGAGGACGTGGGCCGCCTGTGCACGTGGGACAACCTGTTCCCGGAGAGCGAGATCAGCCGGTCGAAGTACGAGCGCGTGCTCATCCGCGCCATCTCCGGCCAGCGCCTCTGGATGCACGGGCGGCGGTACGTGCCCACGGGCATGCGCGGCTGGTCGCAGGTCGTCTTCCGCCGCGAGGACGACCACACCCGCCATGTCTTCGGCATCGACTACCTCCTCCAGCACCTCCCGGACTGGGAGCGCACGGCGCGGCGGGGCGGGTAGATCGGACCTCGGGCCGGAAAACGGAACGGGACGCATCCCACGGGTGCGTCCCGTTCTTGCGGGTGGCGAATGGATTTCCGGATGCCGGCCTATGCCGCGGCGCTGGTCTGGAATCGCTCGTACGCGCTGGGGTCGAACAGGTTGGCGGAGCTGATCTCCGAGACGGGCACGATGATCTGGAAGTCGTCCACCCCGCCGAGAAGGAACGCGTTGTTCTCCTCGATGATCTTCTGGTAGACGTGCGCGTAGTTGGTGTTGAAGACGACCTTCTGATCCGGCGAGTTACGATAGCCGCTGGAGGTCGGGAGGAAGCGGATGTACTTGCGCTCGTACGCCGGGTCGAAGTTGCTGGTGATGAAACCTACGTAGACCTTGCCGCTCTTGATGGAAACCGAAACCTGCTTGGTTCGCGCATCGCCCGCTCCAGCAGCACCTCCAGGTAGTCGTTCCACTCGGTGATCGCCCTGCGGGTTTCCGTCTCGCGTCGGTGCGTCCACCGGTTCAGGGGGATCCAAGCGAACGCGCCCAGCAGGAAAGCCCCTGCCGAAGTCCCGCTGTAGGAGAACGGGACCGCGTGGTGCCAGCCGGCGTAGCTCGCGGGCGCGAGCCATACGAGCAGCTGCACGCAAAGGTGGGCGGCGAACAAACAAGCGACTCCGGCCGCGGCTGAATGGAAGATCAGCCTTTCGCCCGAATATCGCTTGGTGGCGAACCGCGTGTGGTTCCAGTTGGTGATGAAGAGGTACCCTCCGAGGAGCGGGAGGAGGAGTACGTTGAAAGGCATGTGCGGCCTTATTTCCCCTTCGCCGAAGCGGGCTTCGCGGCCTGATCGGTGTACATCCTGGAGTTCACCATCTTGGCGATCTCTCGCTGGCCGGCTTCGCTGCGCAGGATGTCGGCGGGGGAGACGGAACTGACGCCGGACTTGCTCACGTGCACGGGGGGCTTCTCGAAAGAAGGGCTCATCCGATTCTCCGGGGTGTGTCGGCGGAAACCAGCCGCGCGTCTTCGAAGCGACAGAACCACGCAAGACTTCGATACCAACCGGAGCGCAATTTGTGCCGTTGCGCCAATCGTGGCAAGGGCCGCGTGGGCTTTCGGTTCAGCCGCCCGGCCTCACCCCCGCACCGCCCACGCCTCCAGCAGCTCTTCCTCGCGGTCGGCGGTGAGGGCGGGGGAGAGGACGTCGCTGCGGGCGCGGTCGGCTTCCCAGAGGCGGACGTCGCGAACGGTGTCCATGATGGGGCGGAACGTGAGTCCGGCGGCCATGGCCTTGTCGCTGTTCACGGCCAGGAAACCCTGCTGCTCGCCCGCCGCCTCGGGCACCCACAGCGGCAGCTCGGTCCACGGGCGGATGCCCCAGCCCAGGAGGAACTCCTCGCTGGCCCACACGAAGCGCGCGCTGCTGCCGGACTCCACGCGGCACGTCTCCAGAAGCCACTCCATGGCCAGCGGGCGCTTGGGGCCCACGGCGTTGAAGGCGCCGGTGCGGCCCTCCTCCACCATGCGCAGCGTCCACTCCGCCAGGTCGCGGGCGTCCACGAACTGCACCGGGCGCTCCGGCCGGCCGGGCGCCAGCACCGTGCCGCCCTGCGCCACCCTCCGCACCCAGTAGCCGAAGCGGTCGGTCGCGTCGTACGGGCCCACGATGAGGCCGGGGCGAACGACGAGCGTGCGGCCCGGCATCGCCTCCTGCACCTGGGCCTCGCACAGCGCCTTGAGCGGGCCGAACGTGGCGTCGGTCAGCTTGTGCTCCGCGCCGGGCGGGAGCGTGGCGAGAGCGGCCGACTCGTCCACGCCCGGCCGCCTCAGGTCGCCGTACGCGGAGATGGACGAGAGGAAGACGTAGAGGTCCACCGCGCCCGACAGCAGGTCCGCCGAGCGGCGGACGACCTCCGGCAGATAGCCGGAGGTATCGATGGCCGCGTCCCACTTCCCGCCCTCCAGCCCGGCAAGGTCCTTCTCGCGGTCGCCGCGTACGTGCGTGGCGCCCGGGAAGAGGCCGGGGCCGCTGCGTCCGCGGTTGAAGAGCGTGACGTCATGGCCGCGCGCCAGCGCCGCCTCGGCCAGGTGGCGGCCCAGGAAGCCGGTGCCGCCCAGCAGGAGCAGGCGCAGAGGGCGCACGGGCCGGGGCGGGCCCGCGTGGCGCTTCCGCGCGGGCTCGCCCTCCGCGGGCGGGGTCACGGGCGCCGCCTCAAGCGCCGCGCGACTTCAGCGCGTCCAGCAGCTTGCCGTGGATGCCTCCGAAGCCGCCGTTCGACATCACCAGAACCACCTCGTTGCCCTTGAGCCGCGGCACCAGGTCCGCCACGATCTCGTCGGCGCCGGCGATGTGGTCGGCCGGCTTGCCCTGCGCGCGCCACGCATCCACCATCTCCAGCGGGTGGATGGCGGTCTCGGCCGTGTAGCGCTCGGGGTGGAAGAGGCCCGCCAGGACGATGCGGTCCGCGCCCGCGAACGCCTGCACGTACGGCTCCTGGAACTCGCGCCGCTGCGCCGTATAGCTGCGCGGCTCGAAGATGGCCACGATGGGCCGGCCCACGTACCGCTGGCGCATCGCGTCGATGGTCTCGCGCACGGCCGTGGGGTGGTGCGCGAAGTCGTCGATCACCACCACGCCGCCCTCCTCGCCCTTCACCTCCATGCGCCGGCGCACGCTGCGGAAGGTGCGCAGGCCTTCGAGCACGCCGTCGCGCGGGGCGCCCACCGCCTCGGCCGCGGCGATCACGGCCAGCGTGTTGCGGACGTTGATGGCGCCCGCCATGGGCGTCTCCACCTTGCCCCACTCCGCGCCGTCGTGGAACACGGTGAAGCGCGTGCCCTCGGGCCCGAACTCCACGTTCCGCGCCGTCCAGCGCGGATGCTCCGCATCTCCCGAGCCCTCGCCGTAGCCGAACGACTCCACGGGCGCGAACGACTTGGGCGCCAGCTCGCGCACGATGGGCGAGTCCCAGCCGGCCACCAGCGTGCCGCGGCGGGGGATGAGGTTGATGAAGCGCGCGAAGGCGAAGCGGTACGCCTCCTCGTCGCGGTAGATGTCGGCGTGGTCGAACTCGATGTTGTTGACGATGGCCGTGTCGGGCAGGTAGTGCCACATCTTCGGGCCCTTGTCGAAGTACGCCGTGTCGTACTCGTCGGCCTCGATCACGAAGTAGTCCGAGCCGGTGAGGCGGAACGACGTGCCGAAGTTCTCGGCCACCCCGCCGATGAGGAACGACGGTTTCAGCCCCGCGCACTCCAGCACCCACGCCAGGATGGAGGTGGTGGTCGTCTTCCCGTGCGTGCCCGCCACCGCCAGCGAGTGCTTGCCGCGGATCAGCTCCTCCTTGATCACCGCCGCCGCAGAGGTGTACGGGAGGCGGTCGTCCAGCACCGCCTCCAGCTCCGGGTTGCCGCGCGAGATGGCGTTGCCCACCACCACCACGTCCGGCCGCGGGTGCAGGTTGGCGGGCGAGAAGCCCTCGGCGTAGCGGATGCCCAGCTCCTGCAGCTGGGTGGACATGGGCGGGTACACGTTCTCGTCCGAGCCGGTCACGGTGTGGCCGGCGGCGCGCAGCAGGCCCGCGAGCGAGCCCATGGCGGTGCCGGCGATGCCGATCAGGTGGAAGCGGCGCGGCGCGGGCGGGGTACGTGCTGGCATCGGGCTCCTCTTGGTGTCACGATCGGGCGGGGCGGTGCGTTCTCCGGGCGCCCCCTTCTGCGAGGAGCGTGCCCCGCAGCGGCCCCTTCGCGGCGGGCCGGCGCCGCGTATATTCTATCGTGGCGAAGCGCCACACGTCCAACCGAACCCTCGCAGGAGCGTCACCACGTTGAGAAGAGCGATCTCCCTGGCCGTGCTGGCCCTGTCCCTGGCTGCCGCGGCCGCATGCACCACCGATTCCGGCGGCGTCACCGACCCGGGACCGCCGCCGGTGCTGGTGGGCGACACCGTGTTCCTGGCCAACGGCCTCAAGTACATCGACGCGCAAGTGGGCGCCGGCGCGGTGGTGCAGACCGGCCAGCTGGCCCAGGTGCACTACACCGGGTGGCTGCTGAACGGCACCTTCTTCGACACGTCGCTCAACGGCAGCCCGCTCACCTTCCGCGTGGGCGCGGCGCAGGTCATCGCCGGGTGGGACCAGGGCATCCCCGGCATGCGCGTGGGCGGGCGGCGCCGCCTGATCATCCCGCCGGCGCTGGGCTACGGCTCCGCGGGCAACGGCCCCATCCCGCCGAACTCCACGCTGATCTTCGACGTGGAGCTGCGCGCCATCGGCAGCTGATCGGCCCGCAACGCAACTTTCACCAGACGACCCGACCATGAAGAAGCTCATCCTCACCGTCCTGATGCTGGCGCCGCTGGGCGCGTGCAGTCTCGACTACACGCCCCCCATCTGCCGCACCAAGGCGCCCGAGGTGGCGTCGATGGCGGGCGACACGGTGCTCACCACCAGCGGCCTGCGCTACATCGAGCTCGCGCCGGGCACGGGCAAGGTGGCGCCCGCGTGCAGCAAGGTCTCCATCGCGTACGACGCATTCGCGCCCAGCGGGGTCCGGTTCGACTCGGCCACCGTGGCGGCGCCCAGCAACTTCACCGCGGGCGGCATGCAGATCCCGGTGCTGGGGCTGGACATCGGGGTCATCGGCATGCGCACGGGCGGGCAGCGCCGGCTCATCATCCCGCCGGTGCTGGCCTTCCGCGGCGTGGACGCGGTGGACGCCACCGGCCACGTGGTGGTGCCCGGCAACGCCACCCTGATCGTGGACGTGCGCCTGCTCACGGTGGACGGCACGCCGTAGAGCGGGCCTGATCAAGACGACGACGGGCCGTCCGCGAGGGCGGCCCGTCGTCTTTCCATCGAAGGCATCGACCGATGGCGTCGGGGGATGCGCGGCGTTCCTCGTTCGCCGCGCATCTCGCACATCAGCGGAGGATCGGTGGATCGGTGGATGGGCGGCGGCGCATCGCCTGTCCTCTATCGTCCCACAGCCGTATCGATAGATGCGCATGCGGCGGATGTGCGGCATCGTCGCCCGTCCCGCATCTCCCGGCTGATGATCGGGTGACGATGCCTGGATGCATCAACCGCGGAGGACGGGGCGGAGGCTGGAGCTGGCGCGGGATTCGCGAAGTGCGCGGGCGCATTCGCACCTTCATCCACACGGAAACACGGCGGGCTCCCCTGGAACCGGACAACCCCACGCTGCTGGCGGTCAACGACTCGCTCTGGATCCCCCGCGCGGAGCTGGACTACCGCGCCACGCGCTCCGGCGGCCCGGGCGGGCAGCACGTGAACACGTCGTCCACGCGCGTGGAGCTGACGTGGGACGTGGCGGCCAGCGCCGCGCTGGACGAGGCCCAGCGCGCGCTGCTGCTGCAGAAGCTGGCCAACCGCATGGACGCGGAGGGCGTGCTTCGCCTTGCGGCGAGCGAGCACCGCAGCCAGCACCAGAACAAGGAGGCGGTGACCGAGCGCCTGGCCGAGCTGGTGCGGCAGGCGCTGCACGTGCCCAAGCCGCGCCGCAAGACCCGCCCCACCCGCGCCTCGCGCGAGGAGCGGCTGCGCTCCAAGAAGATGCAGTCCGAGAAGAAGCGGACCCGCGGCCGCATCTCGGGCGACGAGTAGCGCCGGAGGGGGTCCGGGCGGGGAAGGAGAGAGGCGGCGGGTCCGGCGGGCGGATGCGCCGCCTCTTCCTTTCGCCGTGCGGCACGGTGACGCGGATGGCGCCGTGCGGGCGGCCGTGCGCCTGGCCGTCCGGCGGGCACCCGTCTTGCTAAGCCCCCGCCTGCGGCGGCCGGCACGGGGCGCCTTCGTTCACCAAGCAACGCGAGGTTACCATGCATTTCCTCTGGTGGCTCATCATCGGCCTGATCGCGGGCGCCATCGCCAAGGCGATCATGCCCGGCAAGGACCCGGGCGGCATCGTCGTCACCATGCTGCTGGGCATCGCGGGCTCGTTCGTGGGCGGCTTCCTGGCGAACATGCTGGGGCACGGCACCAACGATGGCGACAACACGGCGGGGCTTATCGGCTCCATCATCGGGGCGCTGATCCTGCTCTTCATCTACCGCATGATCGTGGGCCGCCGCCGCACGGCCTGACGGAACCAAGCACCAGAACCAAAACGGAGCAGGGAAATGCCTACGACCGAGATGAAGGACCTCCTGAAGCACGAGCTGGGCGACATCCTCTATGCCGAGCGCCAGTTCCTGCGCGGCACCAAGAAGATGGCGAAGGAGGTGCAGGACCCGACGATGAAGGCCCGCCTGGAAGAGCACGTCCAGGAGACGGAGAGCCAGATCGAGCGCGTGCAGCAGGCGTTCGAGTCGATCGGCGAGAAGGCCAAGGCCGAGAAGTGCGAAGCCGCGATCGGGCTGATCGAGGAGCACGACTCGTTCAAGACCGAGGAGAAGCCGTCCAAGCCGATCCTCGAGGCCTTCGACCTGGGCTCGGGCCTGCGCGTGGAGCACTACGAGATCGCGGCGTACCGCACGGCCATCGCCATCGCGACGGCCATGGGCTACCGGGACTGCGTGGCCCTGCTCCAGGAGAGCCTGCTGGAAGAGGAAGCGATGGCCAAGTTCATCGAGAAGAACGCGGTGAAGTCGGTGCGCGCCCTCATCAAGACCGTCGAGGCGGAGCAGCAGCAGTAAGCTTCCCGGCGCGCGACGGATGCGACGAGCCCCCGCGGACCTCACCGTCCGCGGGGGCTCGTCGCGTGCTGTCCCGTCATTGGGCGAACATTGTAGGCATCCGAACCATGCGCTGCACCGACGGTGAGTCAAAGCCTGACCCCGAAGTCGCCCGGCGCGGTCGCTGCGGATACCGATTCCGCCTGGGCTATGGGCTAGCGACTCATCCTACGCCTTGGGGGGCTTACAGCAAGCTCGAACGAAGAGGACCCCTAGTTTGGTCAAATAAATGGATTTTGTAGTGCTGATATCGAGTTCGGTGGGTACAACTCGTGATCGACTCGGTATGCGTGAGCGCCAGCCGAGTAAGCCAAGGGAAAGCAAGTGCTCTAGATATGCCCCGAGGAAGTCGGGATGCGTTAGCGGCAGGCGTTGCTCAAGTCCCACTATTCTGTGCTCGTAAAATCCGCCATATTGCCGCCTGTGGCGTTTGCTCGCGAATCTGCTCACTGTAAGCGCGGACTCGGCGAGGTAATTCACAATAAGGGCTTCATCAGGAGAGAGTTCACTGATGATATGGACGAAAGCTGGATGTGCTTCGCCGACTCTCTGACGATCAATAGCTCGGGCCAACAAGTTACTGAACAGATCCCAAAGGTGTTGGTTGCTGTCCAGGTATTTTATTTTCTCAAGTATTGGGCCAGCGATAAAACTCGGTGCTGCCTGTTGCCGCTCTTCCGGTACTTTTGCCATAGTTGTTTCCAAGAACACGCGCAATCGATCTTGGTAAGTTGCAACTAGTTGTATCGGCGCTGTGAATAAACGAAGAGCTTTTACAATGTCTTCAGACAGTGCACCTACTTGGCGCAAGGAGGGTGCAAGGACATCATCATATACTTTTTCGACGATGTTAGGGCCGGCCACTTTGCTGACGGCCGTAATTAGCTCATCCATTGAAAGTTATGGTAGGGTGATGGATGATTGTGATCCCTTCCGCAACTAACAATAGGCCGGAATCCGGGTCGGTACAACCTTCTCAATATCTCAGATCGCAATCCCGAGAGCGCGCTGTCGAGTGATTTCATGTGAATCAGAACAGCATAGACAACAGGACAGCGCATCGTTTCATCTCGTCGTACCGGTGTCGTCGCGGGATGCCGTCCGTTCGCGGAGGAGCTCTTCCATGCGAGAGAGGCAGCGCGAGAACTTCTTGCCGTATGGGCCCACTAGATAATCGCGGGGGAAGAGGGCGCCGAGCGTGGTGGACGAGGTCGCGGCGAGGGGAACTGCGCCGTCGTACAGCTTGTCGACGAAGTGCACCCAGCGCAGGGCATCGTACACGTTGGCGAGCGGCTCAATGCCCTCCACCAGCAGCATGTCGATGCGCTCCACGAGGGCGGCGAAGCGCGTGGGGTGCACGTCGCCGAGGCCCGCCACCATCTCGCGGAAGCCGGCGTACAGCGTCCGCTCGCCCGCGGCGGCCCGGAGCGCGGCGAGGGCGGCGTCGTCCACGAAGTAGGCGCGGCCGGGGTCGGCCTCGAAGCGCCGGTGGCGGAAGTCCTCGCCCTCGATGCCCAGCGTCTCGAAGGCGGCGGACAGCTCCTCGATCTCGGCGGTGAAGCTCTTCTGGTCGAAGCGGCCGCGGCCCAGCTCGTCGGGGATGGTGTTGGAGGTGGTAGCCATGCGCACGCCGTCTTCCAGCGCGCCGCGCAGGAAGGCGAGCGCCAGCTTGAGGTTGCCGGGGTCGTCCAGCTCCCACTCGTCCACCGCCACCAGACGCATGCCGCGGAAGGCGCCGCGCATCTCCTCCACCCCAAGCAGGCCGATGGCGTACACCAGCTCGTCGAAGCTGAGGTACGCCTTGGGGCCGGGCGTAGCGTTCCACAGCGAGGCCAGCAGGTGCGTCTTCCCCACGCCGAAGCCGCCGTCCAGGTAGGTCCCGCTCCCCCGCCGCGGGCCCGAGAACGCCTGCATCAGCCGGCGGCCTAGCCCTCCGCGCGCCTCGGCGTGCATCTCCGCGGCGAGGCGCTCCAGGCGCGCCACGGCGGCGGCCTGCGAGGGATGGCGGGGGTCCGGGCGGTACTGGCCGAAGCTCTTGGCGGCGAAGCGCGGCGGGGGAACGAAGCCGGCCACCAGCTCGCGTGCGTCTGGGCGCGCGGGCAGCGAGGCGAGCAGGGGCTGGAGCGACGGCACGCGGAGATGGACCTCGGGCTGGGACGGCGGACGGGTTGCGGAGCGCCGGTAAGCTACCGCGCGGGCGATGGTGGAGGAAGCGGAGACAGACGAAAGGCGGCCCGGTGTGCCTTCCGGGCCGCCTCACCTCCTCACTTCGTCGCTGATCGTTTCTTCTCTCGGTGCTGCTGCTTCTCTCGTCGCGCCTTGTCCCGTCGTCTCGCTACCGATTGAACACCGCCACGCTGGAGATCGCGAGGTGGTTCTGGAGCGTCATGGAGAGCATCTGGCCGGGGCTCACCTGGAGCGACTGCGAGGTGAACACCTCGGGCGAGCCGATGGGGTCGGCCACCAGGCGCACGTCGCGGCCGGGGCGGCCCACGCCGCGCGGCAGGCGCAGGCGCACGGTGCTCATGCTCACCACGGTGCCCAGCCGGTAGCGGATGCCGCCCTCCACCGCGAACACGTCCACGTCCGACCAGTTGTGGTTCTCCACCTCCACCGTCGCCCGCGGCTCCTCCTCTGCCGTGAGGCCTTTGATGCCCTGCTGCTGGCCGGTGCTGGCGCAGGCCGCGAGCGAGATCCCGGCCACCAGATGGGTGAGTGTGCGCAGCGCGTTCATTCCGGCCTCCTTGGTTGGAAAACAAAGAGGCGTCCCGAAGGACGCCTCGTCGCGTAGTCTTTGCAACCTGCTGGTCGCACGGTGAGACAAGTCAAAACGCGTGCCAAACTCTGTCGCGCCGACTCGCGGACCTCTCGGCTGTACTCACCCGCGAGACGACCGTATCAGCAGGCGGCACAACCGATTACGTGAGCCCCGCGGCGTCAGTCGCGATCGGGAGCTTGTGCGGCGTCCGGCTTCTGCGAATCGCGTCCTCGCTCCGCACAGAACTCCAGGTAGTCATCTACCGCGAGCTCGAATTCGCGCTCAAGAGCCGCGGCGGATTCCGCCTGAAACGTGATGACGTCGGCGATGCCGGCGAGTTCGCCGTGCAGGATTTGCGCATCCGGATCGAACTCCACGCGGGCCGAGTAGCCTCTGTATTCCATCATACCTCCATCTCCCCTTCAGGAAGGACTCGCCTCAGCCGTCCGATCACCCTCCGACATCTCGCGGAGCTGGTCCCCGGTGAGGCGGTAGGTGTACCACTCGGTCATGCGGCGGGCGCCCAGCTTGTCGTAGAAGTCGATGGCGAGCTGGTTCCAGTCCAGCACTACCCACTCCATCCGCCCGCAGCCGCGGCGCACCGCCTCGCCCGCGAGGAAGCGGAAGAATGCGGAGCCGATGCCCAGGCGCCGCGCGTCCGGCAGCACGAACAGGTCTTCCAGGTACAGCGTGGGCAGCGCCAGGAATGACGAGTACGTCTCGAAGGTGATGGCGTAGGCCACGGCGCGCCCGTCCACCTCGGCCAGGAAGGCGCGGAAGCGGCGCGGCTCCGGCCCGAAGCCGTCGCGCATCAGGCGGGCGCGCGCCTCGGGCGAGGGGCGGTCCAGCTTCTCGTAGTCGGCCAGCGCGTCCACGAGCGCCAGGAACGTCTCGGCGTCCGCTTCGGCGGCGGGGCGGATGACGGGCTCAGGCATCGGCCGGGGTTTCGGCGGGGGCGGGGAGCTTGTCGGGAGATGCGCGGAAGAGCGTGACCGCGGTGTCTTCGAAGACGTGGCGGTGGCCGCCGTACGGCAGCACGTGCTCGGCCGAATGCTCCACGCCGAGCAGCACGGCGAAGGGCCGCTCGTTCCAGATGTCGAGCAGGCGGTCCAGCTGGCGCGAGTCGTACGGCGGGTCGGCGAAGGCCACGTCGTAGCGGCCGGCCTCCAGCGCGGTGGCGAAGGGCAGCGCGTCTTTCTTGAAGATGCGCGTCTTCTCGCGGGCGTGCAGCGCCGCGACGTTCGCCCGCAGCGCGTGCAGCGACGACGGTCGCGTCTCCACGAAGTCGCAGGTCTTGGCGCCGCGCGACATCGCCTCCAGCCCCAGCGCGCCGGTGCCGGCGAAGAGGTCGAGCACGCGCGCGCCCTTCAGGTCGCCCTCCAGCAGCCCCAGCCACGCGTCGCGCACCCACTCGGCGGTGGGGCGCACGCGCCGGTCCGGCGGCGACGTCAGGTGGCGGCCGGCCCACTTCCCTCCCACGATCCTCATCGTCCCGCTCCGTCCAGGTGTGTGGCCCACATCTTCACTGCGTCCATTCCTTCCACTGCGCCTCGTTCCATCCCAGGGTGAGGTTGTTCCCGCCGCGCACCAGCGGCGTCACCAGCAGCAGCGGGTCTTCCTCCAGCAGCGGGAGGATGCGCGGCTCGGCGAGGTGCGCCACGTGCAGCCCGCGGTCGCGGAAGCGCTTGCCCTCGCGGTCCAGCAGCGCCGCCGCGCCGAACTTCTGCGCGAACCGCCGCAGCTCGCCGGCAGACGCGGCGCGCTCCTTCAGGTCTATGAAGTGCGTCTTGATGCGGCGCTCCTTGAAGAACCGCAGCGCCTTCTTCGTCTCGTTGCAGCTCTTGGTGCCGAAGATCTGTACTTCCATCTCTCGTCTTCCGTCCCAATCGAAATCGTCTGATGCCCCGCCGTGGACGAGCGCCACCGGCACGGGCCGGACCTGCGCGTTGGACCCGCCGCGGCAGCACCGACGCCGGTCCCGATGCACCATCGCCGCGGAACCTCGGGCCACACACAGGTGCGCACCCTACAGGAATGGGTCGGCGCCTCCCATCGACCTGCCATCCATTCCCGCAGGATCGCGACACCGCCTCGACCCGGTAGGGGCCGACCCGCGTGTCGGACCGCCGCGGCAGCATCGCGGGACATCGTACGCGAGACCGCTGCCGGGGCACGGGGCGAACGCAGATGCGCATAGGCTGCGGCGCTGGTGCGCGTCTATGCGTTGCGGGCGCGGCGTTGGGCCGGGCGCTTGGACGTGTCCGCAGGCGCGCTCGCGAACGGGCGCGGCTGCGCGAGCACTTCGTCGCGGAGACGGAGGGCGGTGTAGGCCAGCGCCACGTGCACCGGCAGCGCGAGGGCGATGACGACGCCGTTGACCTGGTAGAACCACGGCAACGCCTGGAGCGCGAACCCGAGCACCGAAAGCGCGGCGGCGATCACCGCGATCCGCGCCGCCGGCCTCGCGGCCCAGCGTGCGCCGTACGCCATGCACGGCACCAGCAGGATCAGCGGCAGCGCCACGGGATCGAACTGGAACAGGTTCTCGTTCCGGTACGCGATCGCGTGGTCGGTCAGCGTCCAGAGTCCCAGCAGGATCAGCCCGCCGAAGCCGATGAGGATCAGCCACAGCGAGGCCAGCGCCGCGAAGCCGAAGCGCGCCGCACCGCTGCGCCGCGCGCGCATCCCCAGCAGCACGATCACCCCGCCGATGGTGACGCCGGCGAGCAGGTACCACGCGATCCGCTGCGGCGGCGCCGTTCGCTCGGCCGGGCGGCCGACGGCCTGCACCATCTGCCGCTCGGTGCGCACCAGCGGCACCACGCGGCCGGCGGCATCGTGCGTGCCCGCCGTGCGCAGGTAGTCGCGCAGGCGCATGGGCAGGAACATCTCCTCCCACGCGGTGATGCGGCGGTCCGCGGGCTGGGCGAGGCCGATCATCAGCCCCGTGTACGTGGGCACGTCGTCGGCCGTGAGGCGCTCGGTGTGCGAGCGGTACGTGGTCGCGGTCGGCACGTTGCCCCAGCGCGCCCGCAGCGCGCCGTGCAGCACGCGGTCCATGGCGTCGCGGACGCGCGTGGAGCAGTTGTCGCGGTAGTAGTCGTATCGGTAGAAGCGGTTCTCGTCGCGCTGGTTCCACACCAGGAAGTCGCGCAGCTCGGCGCGCTGCGCGGGCGTCAGGTTCAGCTCCTGCACCCACACGTCGCGGTTCTGCTGCCGGTAGTGGTCCAGCGTGAAGCCCGCGTCGAAGCCCGCCATCCAGTACAGCATCCGCCCCTGCACGAAGCGGAGGACGAAGTTCTCCTGGCGGAAGTCGAACATGCCGTAATTGTACGCCTGGTCGGTCCCCGCCACGGGGTCGTGCACCCAGATGGCGTTGTGGCCGAACTTCTCCCACACGTCGTCGCCCGGCCCGAACGTCATCACGTACACGCGCACCGAGTCGCCGTTGGGCGCCGCGACGGGCGTCCGCGGCACGCCCGGGAACTGGGGTGACGCGACGATGCCCGGCTCCGTTGCGGTCGGCTGCTGCGTGGACGGGCGCACCGGCGGCACGACGGCTTCGGGAGATGCGGGGCGGACGGCGGCGCGCACGGGCGACGCCATGGCGGATGCGGCCAGGGCGAGCACGGTCAAAAGGCGCTTCACCGCGGCTCCGTGGCGGACAGGCGCGGAAGGTCGTAGCGCATCGGCAGGTATATGGATGCGATGTCGGATCGAATTCGGAGGAAGCTGCGCGCGGGAATGCGTGCACAACGCGCATGCTTCGGATGCGACGGAACTTAGCGGATGGGGGGGCGGGGCGCTATCGAAGGAGCCCTCACCCGGCTCGTAAAACTCGCCTGCCCTCCCCCGCAAGCGGGGGAAGGCACGCCATTGGTGAATTTCCGGGCTGGGTATGGGTCAGGGCGACTCCCCGCTGCCGACGCGCTGGCGACTCGCGCTGCGCGCTGCGGGAGGGAAGAGCGAGATCGGATCGGGGAATACTGCGAGATCACCGCGGGAGCAGGCCACGCAGTTGACCTGCGTGCATTCGTAGCCTCGCGGGTTACCCGCTAGGGCGATGCCGCGGCCGCCCGATCTCCGACACGCTCTCCCTCCCCATCAATCCGCCCCCACCGCAGCCGGCGCCGGGTGCGCCCGGCTCGTCCGGCCGCCCCACGGGCCGGGCCAGCCGGGGAGCAGCAGCCCCAGCAGCAACGCGAGCGTTGCCATGTAAAGAGTCAGCAGGTACGCGCGCTCGAAGCCGTGCACCGTCTGCGTGCAGGCCTCGCGCATCATCGCGGCAGCCTGCGGCGGCATCGCGGGGCCCGCCTCGCCGTGCATCTCCCGAACGCTGGCGGCGGACGGACTGCCGCGCATCTCGCGACTGATCGCGCTGGGCGGAGCGATGTGCATCTCCCGACTGCGAACCGCCGACGGACTGCCGTGCATCGGCGGCGTGCCATGCACCGGCCCGGCTTCCGAGACTGGCGCAGCTTCGACAGGGGCGGCGCCGGGGGCGATGGAGGGCGTGACCGGAGGCGCGGCGCAGAGGGCGAACGGCTTCGCGTCCGTCGTCGGAGCGGCTTCCTGGGCGCGCTGCTGGTAGGCGCGGACCTGGGGCGACTGCGTGCTCGCGAGGACCGTGGCCAGCATCGCCACGCCGAGCGACTGGACGACCTGCCGGAGCGAGTTGATGAGCGACGAGCCGCGCGGCAGCTGCGGCCCGTCCACCACGGCGAGCGCCGTCACCAGCGTGGTCTGCACCGTCATCCCCAGCGCCAGGCCGCGGAGGACGAGCAGGAACAGGATCCACGAGATGGGCGTCGTGGCGGTGAGCCGCGAGAGCTGCCATGTGTTCACCATCAGCAGCGCGAAGCCGGCGGCCAGCAGCGGGCGCGGGCCCACCTTGTCGTAGATGCGGCCCGCCGTGGGCGTCGCGACCCCCGCGGCGGCGGCGAGCGGGAGGAGGATGAAGCCCGTCTGGAGCGCCGTCTTGCCGCGCAGCGCCTGGAGGTACACGGGCAGCAGGAACTCCGCCCCGAACAGCCCCAGCACGCTGGCGTACCCCACCAGGCTGGCGACCAGGAAGGTGCGCTTGCCGAAGAGGCGGAAGTCCAGCAGCGGCTCCTTCGCCACGAACAGCTCCACCAGCGCGAACGCCACCAGGCCGGCCACGCCCAGCGCGAAGAAGAGCACCGTGCGCGGCGCCGTCCACCCCTGCGACTCGGCGATGGAGGCCGCGTACAGGATGCTGCCGAAGCCGACCACCTCCAGCACCAGCCCCGGCACGTCCAGCGGCACGCGCCTGCGCTCGCCCGCGTCGCGCAGGAAGCGCGAGTTGAGGTACACGCCCAGCAGGCCGATGGGGATGTTGATGAAGAAGATCCAGCGCCAGTGCCCAGCATCCACCAGCAGCCCGCCCAGGATAGGCCCCAGCGCGGGCGCCACCACCATCGCGATGCCGAACAAGCCCAGCGCCTTGCCCTGCTCCTGCGGCGGAAAGGTGCGCAGCAGCGTGGCCGTGCCCAGCGGCAGCGCGATGCCGCCGCCCAGGCCCTGGAGCGCCCGCGCCAGCACCAGCACCCCCAGCGTGGGCGCGAAGCCGCACAGCGTGGAGCCCAGCACGAAGACGGAGAGCCCGGTGATGTACGTGCGCTTCATCCCGAACCGGTCCGCCAGGAAGCCGGCCAGTGGCGTGGCGATGCCCAGCGCCAGCACGTACACGCTGATGATCCACTGCGCGCTTGCCAGCGACGCGCCGTACTCGCGGCGCAGCGTCTGGAAGGCCACGTTCACCACCGTGGTGTCCAGGATCACCATGAAGATCCCGAACACCACCGAGATCAGCACCTTCCACTTGTACGCCAGCCGCTCGCGGGGCGCGGAGGGGTGCGGGGCGTTCGGCACGGCGGGTTGGGCCATCGGTTCGGCTCGGTCTTTCACGGGCGTTCGGTAGATGCGGCGCGCTGCGAGCGGCGGACGGTAGCGGGTCGCAGAGGCCTTGTCTAGCGCCGCGTGTGTCCGCGGTGGATGCGATGCGCGCGGAGCATCTGCCGTGGCGGTGTTCGGGAGATGCGGGGCGGGGCGGGGGATGCGTGGCGGCGGCACGCGCGCGGCACCTTTCGCCGCGGGATGCGGGGGCGTAATCTCCCGGCGGGCCGCGCTCTTCGTGCGTGGCAGCGAGCCGCGATACCGCTTTGGATGGAGGGACGATGTTTCGGGACGACCTGCTGGAGGGCAAGACGGTCCTGGTGACGGGCGGCGGCTCGGGCCTGGGGCTCAGCATGGCGAAGAAGTTCGCCGCGCTGGGCGCCAACGTCGCCATCACCGGCCGCGACGCCGGGCGCCTGGAGCGCGCCGCGGCGGAGATCGACGCGTCGGGCCAGCGCGTGCTCACGCACCCGTGCGACGTGCGCGACTTCGCCCACGTGGAGGCGATGACGGCGGCGGTGAACGCGCGCTTCGGCGGCGTGGACGTGCTGGTGAACAACGCCGCGGGCAACTTCCTCTCCGCCACCGAGGACCTGTCGCCGGGCGGCTTCAACGCGGTGGTGCAGACGGTGCTCTACGGCACGTTCAACGTCACCCTCGCCGTGGGCCGCGGGATGATCGAGCGGGGAAAGGGCGGCAGCATCCTCAACATCGTCACCACGTACGCGTGGACGGGCTCGGCGTTCGTCGTCCCATCGGCCGCCGCAAAGGCGGGGGTGCTGGCGATGACGCGCTCGCTCGCCGTGGAGTGGGCCACGTACGGCATCCGCAGCAACGCCATCGCCCCCGGGCCGTTCCCGACGGAGGGCGCGTGGAGCGCCTTGATGCCCACCAAGGAGATCGAGGCCGAGGCGAAGGCGCGCATCCCCATGGGCCGCTTCGGCGAGCACGACGAGCTGGCGAATCTGGCCGTCTTCCTCACGTCAGACGCGGCGCCGTTCATCAACGGCGAGTGCGTCACCATCGACGGCGGCGAGTGGATCGCGTCCGGCGGCGAGTTCAACGGCCTCACCCGCATCCCCCGCGCCCACCTCAAGGGCGCCCTCTCCGCCATGAAGCCCAAGAAGTGAGCGTATCCGCGGAAAAGCTTCGGCCGCTGGATTCCGCCGCCCGCTTTTCATCTCCCGAGACGAGCCGTTCCGGGAGATGCGGGGCGGGTGCGCATCTCCCGTACGGGGTCGCGCGATGAAGGCCGCGATGGTCGCCATCGGCGACGAGATCGTGGGCGGGATGACGACCGACACGAACAGCGGCTTCATCTCCGGCGAGCTGCGCGCGGTGGGCGTCGAAACCGTGGGCGGCTTCTCGGCCCTGGACGACGAGGGCGACATCGTCCGCGCGTTCGAGCGTGCGCTGGAGGACGCGGCCGTGGTCGTTTCCACCGGCGGCCTGGGCCCTACGGCGGACGACCTCACCACCGCCTGCGTCGCGCGCCTCGCCGGCGTAGAGATGCGGCTGGACGAGGCGTCGCTGCGGCTCATCGAGGAGCGCTTCCGCGGGCGGGGGATGGAGATGCCGCCCAACAACCGCAAGCAGGCGCTCTTCCCGGCGGGATCGACCATCATCCCGAATCCCGACGGCACCGCGCCCGGCTTCATCCTCCCCGTGGAGCGGGGCGGGCGCACACGGTGGATCGCCAGCTTCCCCGGCGTGCCGCGGGAGATGCGCGGCATGGTTCGCGAGACGCTGGTGCCGTGGGCCGCGTCGCTCCAGCCGGACCGGCGCTACAAGTCGCGCACCTTCAGCACCTTCGGCCTCTCCGAGAGCAAGCTGGATGAGCTCCTGGTGGACGTCGTGCGCCCGGACGAGGCGCGGCTCGCCTTCCGCGCCGCCTTCCCGCGCATCCAGGCACGTCTCACCGTCACCGGCGCGCCGGGAGAGGACCTGGACGCGCGCCTGGACGAGCTGGAGGCGCGCGTCCGTGAACGCCTCGGCGCCCACGTCTACGCCATCGGCGACGAGGGGATGGAGGAGACGGTGGGCCGCCTGCTGCGCGAAGCCGCGCAGACGTTGGCCGTCGCGGAGTCGTGCACGGGCGGGCTGATCGGCCACCGCATCACCGACGTGCCCGGCAGCTCCGCGTACTTCCTGCTCGGCGTCGCCACCTACTCCAACGAGGCGAAGCAGTCGATGCTCGGCGTCTCGCCGGACACGCTGGCTGCGCACGGCGCGGTGAGCACGCAGGTCGCGGAGGAGATGGCGGAAGGCGTGCGCCGCGCCGCAGGGGCGGACCTCGGACTGTCGACGACGGGCATCGCCGGGCCGGGCGGCGGGACGGACGAGAAGCCCGTCGGCACCGTGTGCGTGGGCCTGGCGTGGGAGGGCGGCGCGTGGTCACGGCGCTACCAGCTCGGCGAGCGCGGCCGGGAGTGGGTGAAGGGCATGACGGCGCAAATCGCGCTCGACCGCGTGCGACGGCACCTGCTGCGCGAGGAGGCGTGATGCTGCTCGCTCTCGCCACCCCGCCGCCGCAGGGCAACGCGATGCTGGGGCTGTTCATCCTCTCGCTCGTGGCGTGTCCCGCGGTCGCGCTGCTCACCTGGCTGCACCCGTACGCGGGCCGGGCGCTGCTCGGGTTGTGGATGCTGGCGGGCATCCTCGCGTACGGCCACGCCGGCGGCAGCTTGCCGCTCTTCCTCGCCGGCCTGGCCATTTCCGCCGCGGGGTACTGGCTGGTGCGCAAACGCGTTCAGCACCCCGCCCTCAGCCGCGTGAGCTTCGATTTCAGCGTCCGCAGAAAGTCCGAGCCGGTGCCGAAGGTGCAGCCCTCCGCCCAGGTGCCGCCGCGCGAGGAGCAGCCCGCGAGCACCCTTGCTGCGTCCGTGGAATGTCAGCACTGCGGCGCCCGCGTCCCCGCCGGCTTCCCCCACTGCCCCGGCTGCGGGAGAACGCGGTGAACGGCGCAGCGGAGGGCGGATCGGCGGCGGCGCGCGAGTGGACGCGCGGGGAGCACACGGTCAGCGACGACCGCGCGCGGCTGGACTTCGGCGTGATCCACGGCTTCCTGGCCGCGTCGTACTGGTCGCCGGGCATCTCGATGGAGGACGTGCGGAAGTCGGCCGAGCACTCGCACCCGTTCGGGCTGTACCGCGGCGCCCGGCAGGTCGGGTTCGCGCGGGTGCTCACCGACTACGTGAAGTTCGCGTACCTGTGCGACGTGTTCGTGCTGGAGGGCGAGCGCGGGAACGGCGCGGGGCGGTGGATGATGGAATGCATCCTCGCGCACCCGGACCTGGCGCCCGTCCGCAAGTGGATGCTCGCCACGTGGGACGCCCACGGCTTCTACCAGCGCCTCGGCTTCGCGCCGCCCGCGCGGCCGGAGATGTACCTGGAGCGCTACACCGCCGCCGATCCCAGCGCCGTCCCCGCATCTCTGGATGCAGCGCCCTCGGCCGATTCTGCACAGGCATCTCCCGCATCTCCCGCATCTCCCGCATCTCCCGCATCTCCCGCATCTCCCGCATCTCCCGCATCTCCCGAAGCCTCGTCCGAGGTTGAGAAGCCGAGGATCGCCCGTCCCCTGATGGATGAGGTGGAGATGGGCGGCGAGGCGCCATGCCAGCTCCATCGCTTCTTCGATCCGGACGACGAGTAGCCGCCGGGGACAGCAGCCGCGCCATCTCCCCCTTCCGGACGTATCCCGAAGCGCCGCATCTCCAGAAGATACAGGTGTTTGCGATGCGGTTCGGTATGCGCTCCGGAGCGCGAAAACGTTGGACTCCGTCGCGGAGCCGGCATAGCTTGGATGCGGCGCGGTTCGCCGACGCCCGTAAGCTTTCTCATCTCCCGCCCCGCCGGACTTCTCCCGTCTCCGGAGGAGGGCCCATGATCATCCAGAAGGTCATCAAGGGCATCACGGGCCTCGAGCGCCCGGACGTCGACCAGGTGCTGGCCGAAGGCATCCTTTCGAACTGGGTGAGGAAGCTCGGCTCGGTGCCGCTGCGCGACATCCCCGCCGTTCTCACGCCGCGCAACCTGGACTGGCACCAGAACCACTACGGCCACGCCGACCCCGCCGTGGGTGGCGAGGCGTTCAAGCTGCACACGCCGTACATCTCCACCACGGCAGGCACGGTGGAGCGCGACGTGGTGGCGCAGCGCAACGTGCTGCACCCCGCGTGGATAGAGGCGCTGGGGTTCGCCACGGACTTCGGGCGAGCCGACGGGTGGCTCTTCTACTGCGACCTTTGGACGCTGGGCAAGCAGGCGGTGGGGCACGGCGCGTTCGCGGAAGAGCTTCGCGAGCTGAACGTGCACACCGCCTGGTCGATCTTCCAGACGGAGGGCGAGGTCGCGGCGAAGGTCTTCATCCCGCCCGCGCAGATCAGCCACGCGGAGTGGTGGGAGATGCGGAGCATCCGCGCCGCGGCGGCGGCGGGCCGGCCGTGGGCGCCCTCGCTGCGGGTGGACAACCCGCTGTACGTGACGCCCGAGAGCTACCACAACGTTCGCGAAGTGCTCCAATAGCGCGGAGGTGACGCGATGTCGCTCATGCATGGCGGTGCGGAGGGCGAGGCGGAAGGCCGTGGCGACCGCTCGTTCTCCCTCTTCGAAGCGGAGATGGAGCGCGGCTACCGCTCGGACGCGGACGACGCGGGCCGGGCCGGCTACGCGGGCGGCGCCGGCGGCGGGGCCGGCAGCGGAGGCGGCAGGCGCACGGGCGGCTCGTCTGGCGAAGGCTCCGGAGGGGGCTTCGACCGCGAGACGATCGCGGCGGCGATGGAGTTCTCCCTCCGTGTCGCGCAGTCGTCCGCCCGCCGCAGCGCCCTGCCCGTGGCCGAAGGGCTGCCGCCCGAGGCCGATGAGCCGCCCACCCTGGTGCAGCGGCTGGCGAAGGCCACGCACCTGCGCCGCGCGGCCGCGCACGCGCTGCTGCTGCGCGACGACCGCGCGGCCGCGCTCTTCGCGCACGCGGTGGACGCGTACGCCGACGCGGGGCTGCCCTACGCGCTGATGATGCGGGCCTGCACGACCGCCCGGTTCGCGCGCGAGCTGCCGCTGGACGCCCGCGGCTGGATGGAGCTCCACGCCGCCGCCACGCGCGCGGCGGGCGAGAGCCGGGCCGACGCGCCCCGCTTCCCCGAGCCGCCGGACGGTGGCGGCCTCGACTGGGGGGCGCTCGAAGATCGGGAGCCGCGCCGGGAGAGCTACGCGGACACGCCGCCCAGCCTTCTTCCGCAGCTCGCGTACGTGCTTCTCGCGGCGTCGGCCGCCGGGCGGGAGGAGGACGATGCGTTGCGCGTGGAGCTGGAAGGCCACCGCTCGCGCGCGCTCGGCCTGCTGCCGATGCCGGTGGGCGCGTACCTGGACCTCGCCGCCGCGCTGGACGAGGAAGGGGACGGCGGAGGGCGGATGACGCGCGGTGCGACGTTCCCGTTCGTGGCCGCGTACGACGGTGCCGTCCGCACCGCCAGCCGCCGCGGCGAGCACTGGCGGAACGCGTCGATGCCCTTCCACCCCGCGGAGCCGGACGTCGTCGCCGTGCTGCGCCTGGCGGACCCGGCAGGCGCGTGGACGCGCGAGTGGCTCGCCGGTCTGCCGCTGGCCGACGCCAGCCGCACGCTGCTCGCGGACGCCCTGGGCACGTACGAGAGCGACGAGGGCGGCGAGACCGTGGGGGGAGCCGATGACCTCGTCTTCAGCTGACGCGTCGGCGGCGGCGGAGGCCCTCAAGCTGATCCCCGCCCTGCTGTGGTGGGCACTGGCGGTGGCGGTGCTGATGAACCTGTGGACGCGGATCGTGGACGCGCTGCCGCGGGTGAAGACGCTCAAGGTCGCGGGGCTGGAGCTGGAGCTGGCGAGCAGCGAGCTGGCGGGCGCGCTCTCCGCGCGGTCGGGCCTCTCGCCGCAGGTCTCCGCGCGCATGGCGGCCTCGGTGCTCCGCCGCGCCGCCGTCGCGGGCGATGCGCTCCGCGGAGCGTACGTGCTGTACGTGGACGACGACCTCGCCGCCAACCGCCGCGAGATCGAGGCGCTCCGGGCCCTGGGCGCGGCCGTGCACGCCGTCGCGACGACGAAGTCCGCGGTTGCCTGCGTTGCCCTGAACGAGTACGACCTGGTCGTCACCGACATGACGCGGCCGGGAGACGCAACGGCGGGGCTCGCCCTCGCCGCCGCGGTCGAGGCGAGGCGCCCGGGCACGCCCGTCATCGTGTACGTGCTGAACCTCGTTCCCGCGCTCGGCGTACCCGCGGGCATCTCCGGCATCACCGACCGGCCCGACGAGCTTTTCCACCTCGTCTTCGACGCACTGGAGCGCAGGCGGC
The DNA here is from genome assembly GCA_035696245.1 of Longimicrobiaceae bacterium. Taxonomy (NCBI): domain Bacteria; kingdom Pseudomonadati; phylum Gemmatimonadota; class Longimicrobiia; order Longimicrobiales; family Longimicrobiaceae; species Longimicrobiaceae bacterium. The sequence continues at coordinate 22,961 of DASRQW010000458.1, forward strand.
TGTAGCCCGTCGCTCCGCATCTGCCGAATGCGGCAGGCCGATGCATTCCGCGCCGCCCGTGGCCGTTCCAGGCCGGCGAAGCGCCTCCCTCGCACCCGCGCGGGAGGCGCTTCGCCGTGCGCCGTCTCGCCGGATGTGGCGCGTTCGGTATCCCGCGGAGCCGGAACGTCGAGGTTGCACGGCTGCCGCGGACCCGTGGAAGGGCCGTTACCGGACGGGGGTTGCCGATCGGCCGCAGCCCGGCTTGTTTGGTAGCATCCACACCTCCCCACCCGCTCCACTCACACCGGGCTTCGCCCGGGACGCGAGCCCATGGCCGAATCCACCTGGCGTTCCCTCGCCGCTCCGCTCCGCCGGGGCGGCCAAGGAGAGATGCTGGCGTACGTAGAGAACCGCTCGTTCCGCCAGAAGATCGAGATGCTGCCGCGCCTGGCCCTCACCGGCCTGGCAGTGGTGTTCGCGCTGTCGCTGCTGGCGGGCGCGCTGAACGGCTGGAAGCTGGGGCAGATCGGGACCGGTCACGTGCCCGCGCTACAGCGCAGCCGCGACATGGAGGAGACGCTGGAGCGCGTGCAGCGCGACCTGCAGGACGCCGTGGCGCTCCGCGACCCGCAGAAGCTGACCGACACCGACACGCTGCGCACCCGCTTCCTGCTGGCCGGCGACTCGCTCCGGGCCGCGGGCGTGAGCGACGCGGCCGCCGTCGACTCGCTGAAGGGCGGGTTCGAGACGTACTACCTGCTGGCCCGCGGCACCACGCAGCGCTTCATCGAGGGCCAGGCCGACCCGCGCATGATCGCGGACCTCAAGGAGATGACGCGCCGCCGCGACGAGCTGCGCGCGCGGCTGGAGGTCATGCGCACCGAGCGCGTGTCCGCCATCTCCTCGGCCTTCCGCACCGCGTACGTGCTGCAGGCGCTCGCCCTGGCGCTCGTGCTGCTCGTCGCCCTCGGCGTGGGCTGGCTGCTGGTGACCCTCTCGCGCGGCGTGGTGCGCTCGCTCACACGGCAGGTGGACGAGGCGGTGGACGTGGCCGAGCGCCTGGCGGCCGGCGAGATGGACACGCACGTGGAGGTGACCAGCGACGACGAGATGGGCCGGCTGATGGTGAGCATGCGCGGCATGGTGCAGTACCTCCAGGGCATGGCCGCCGCCGCCGACCGCATCGCCGAAGGCGACCCGTCCGTGCCGGTGGAGCCCAGGTCGGAGCGCGACACCTTCGGGCACGCCTTCCACAACATGACGGCGTACCTGCGGGATATGGCGGCCGTGGCCGACGACCTGGCCGCGGGCGACCTCACGCGGCAGGTGGCGCCGCGCGGCCGCGGCGACCGCTTCGGCAACGCCTTCCACGGTATGATCGAGCGCCTGACCAGCGTGATCGGCGAGATCCGCAACGCCACCGAGGCCATCTCGTCCGGCGCCGCCGAGCTGGCCGCGTCTGCCGAAGAGCTGTCCGCCTC
>DASRQW010000459.1 GCA_035696245.1 Longimicrobiaceae bacterium
GCGGTGGACGCCCTGTTCGACAACGGCCGCCGGTCCAAGGCGATCCGTGGCCGCGGCAAGCGTCCGCTCAAGTCACTGTCCGACATGCTCAAGGGCAAGCAGGGCCGCTTCCGGCAGAACCTGCTGGGCAAGCGCGTGGACTACTCGGGCCGGTCCGTGATCGTCGTCGGCCCGGAGCTCAAGCTGCACCAGTGCGGCCTGCCCAAGGCGATGGCGGTGGAGCTGTTCAAGCCGTTCATCATCCACGAGCTGGAGAAGCGCGGCGAGGCCGAGACGGTGAAGCGCGCCAAGAAGATCGTGGAGCGCGACGACCCGCGGGTGTACGAGGTGCTCGAGGACATCATCCGCGACCACCCCGTGCTGCTGAACCGCGCGCCCACGCTGCACCGGCTGGGCATCCAGGCGTTCGAGCCCGTGCTGGTGGAGGGCAAGGCGATCCGCGTGCACCCGCTGGTGTGCGCCGCCTTCAACGCCGACTTCGACGGCGACCAGATGGCGGTGCACGTGCCGCTGTCGTTCGAGGCGCAGCTGGAGGCGCGCGTCCTCATGCTGTCGAGCAACAACATCCTGCTCCCGTCGAACGGGCGGCCCATCGCGGCGCCGTCGCAGGACATCGTGATCGGGGTGTACTGGCTCACCAAGGAGCCGGGCAACATCATGGCGCAGTTCGCGGCCGACGCCGAGCAGCAGAAGTCCGGCATCAACCAGCAGGACCGCGCCCAGGTGCTGCGCCGCTTCGGCAGCGTGGCCGAGGTGGAGCTGTCGCTGCAGCACGAGCACATCACGCTGCAGTCGCCCATCTACTATCTCACCGACCCGCGCCGGGACGACGAGATGGACGAGGGCGAGGCGCGCTCGGACCGCTGGATCCAGACCACGGCCGGCCGGGTGATCTTCAACTCGGTGGTGCCCAAGGAGCTGGGCTTCTGGAACCGCACGATGGGCAAGAAGGAGCTGGGCGACGTCATCTTCAGCGCGTACCGTACGGTCGGGCTGGGGCGGACGACGGTCTTCCTGGACGACCTCAAGGCCTTCGGCTTCCGCTACGCCACGCTGGGCGGCGTGTCGGTGGGCATCGAGGACATGGAGATCCCGGCCGAGAAGGACCAGATCCTGGGCGAGGCCGAGGAGGACGTGTCGCGCTTCACCCGCGCCTACAACAACGGCGTGATCAGCAACGGCGAGCGCTACAACAAGGTCATCGACACCTGGACGCACGCCAACAACGACGTGGCGGACGCGATGGTGGCACGCCTCGGGCGTTCGCGCGGCGGCTTCAACCCGGTGTTCATGATGATGAACTCGGGCGCCCGCGGCAGCCGTGACCAGATGCGCCAGCTGGCCGGCATGCGCGGCCTGATGGCCAAGCCGCAGAAGAAGCTGACCGGCGGCATCGGCGAGATCATCGAGAGCCCGATCAAGTCGAACTTCCGCGAGGGCCTGACGGTGCTGGAGTACTTCATCTCCACGCACGGCGCCCGGAAGGGCCTGGCCGACACCGCGCTGAAGACGGCCGACGCCGGCTACCTGACGCGACGCCTGGTGGACGTTGCCCAGGACGTCACCATCTTCGAGGAGGACTGCGGCACGGTCCTGGGCCTTGAGGTGGCGGCGCTGAAGGAGGGCGAGGACGTGGTGGAGCCGCTCAAGGACCGCATCGTCGGCTCGGTGGCCAGCGACGACGTGTACGACCCGATCGACGGCGAGATGATCGTTGAGGCGGGCCGGATGATCGACGAGGAGATCGCCGACGAGATCGAGGACGCCGGCATCCAGACGGTCAAGATCCGCAGCGTGCTCACCTGCGAGAGCCGCCGCGGGCTGTGCCGGCAGTGCTACGGCCGCAACCTGGCCACCATGGGCATGGTGGACCTGGGCGAGGCCGTGGGCATCCTGGCGGCGCAGAGCATCGGCGAGCCGGGCACGCAGCTCACGCTGCGCACCTTCCACATCGGCGGCACGGCGGCACGCATCGCGGCCACCACGGCGCGGAAGAGCAAGGTGGAGGGCGTGGCCCAGTTCGACCGCATCACCACGGTGACCACGCCCGACGGCTCGCGGATCGTGACCAGCCGCGAAGGCGAGATCATCATGCGCGGGCCCGACGGCAGCGTGCGGAGCCGCCTGGCGGTGCCGTACGGCGCCACCATCGGGGTCGAGGACGGGCAGAAGATCGCCAAGGACGACATGCTGTTCTCGTGGGATCCGTACTCGGAGCCCATCGTGGCCGACTTCGGCGGCACCATCCGCTTCATCGACATCTCCGACGAGGAGACGGTGCGCGAGGAGCTGGACGAGAGCACGGGCCGCCGCCAGATGGTGATCATCGAGGACCGCAGCAAGAAGCTGCACCCCATGATCGAGATCGTGGACGCGCACGGCGCCAAGCTGCGCGAGTTCATCGTGCCCGTGGGCGCGCAGCTCACGGTGCGCGACGGCGAGGCCATCGAGCCGGGCGGCACGCTGGCGAAGATCGCCCGCGAGGCCTACAAGACCCGCGACATCACCGGCGGCCTGCCGCGCATCGCCGAGCTGTTCGCGGCGCGCAAGCCGAAGGACCCGGCGGTCATCACCGAGATCGACGGAACGGTGCGCTTCGGCGATATCAAGCGCGGCAAGCGCGAGGTGATCGTGATCCCCGAGACGGGCAACGAGCGCGTCTACGAGGTTCCGGTGGGCAAGCACCTGCGCGTGCACGAGGGCGACTTCGTGCGCGCCGGCGACCGGCTCAGCGAGGGCCCGGTCAACCCGCACGACATCCTCAAGATCAAGGGGCCGCGGGCGGTGCAGGAGTACCTGCTGAACGAGGTGCAGGAGGTCTACCGCCTGCAGGGCGTGAAGATCAACGACAAGCACATCGGCGTGATCGTGCGCCAGATGCTGCAGAAGGTGCGCGTGACCGAGCCGGGCCACACGCAGTTCCTGGAGGGCGAGACGGTGGACCGCACCGTCTTCCTCGACGAGAACCAGGGCAGCATCGGCGACGGGAAGGACCCCGCGCGCTCGGAGCCGCTGCTGCTGGGCATCACCAAGGCGTCGCTGACCACGCAGTCGTTCATCTCGGCGGCGTCGTTCCAGGAGACCACGCGGGTGCTCACCGACGCCGCCATCCGCGGCGCGCGGGACAACCTGGCGGGCCTGAAGGAGAACATCATCATCGGCCACCTCATCCCCGCCGGTACGGGCATCTACCGGTACGAGGACGTGGGCTTCGGCCCGCGGGACACCCCGGCGGCCGAGAGCGTTGCGCCGGCGGCAGAGCCGGTGGCCGTGGAGGCGTAAGCCCCCGCGGTGACGGTCAGAGTCCGATGGTAGGAAAACGAGCGGCCCCGGGAGCGATCCCGGGGCCGTATCGCTTGGGGTAGATGACGGATGCCGATCGAGAGATCATCGCGGCACGCATCTCCCCGCTTCGCAGGAGCCGCGACGGAGCCGATCGGCTCCGCTCGTCGCGCACGATGTTCCGGGTACGGCGGCAGAGGTTACAGGAACGGCTCGTGACGGCATACGTATTTGACCTGCCGCGTCCGCCGCTTATCTTGTCTGCTACTCCCTGTCGTCACAGCCATGTTCCGCAGTCCGTCCGGCCGCGCCGCCGTACCCTCCACGTTGCCGGAACCCACCCGAAGAGCCGGATCGCCACGCCGCCCGCGCCAGCGGAGCGGTGGCCTGGGGCCACGGGCCTAGACCGTCACGTGTTTCGCGAGCACAGCCAGCGGAGACGCGGCACGATTGATGGAGGGGAGTGGAACGGGTATCTTCCCTAGATGCATTGGAACCCATACATTGGACGATCGATCGTGAGCACCCAGGGAACGCCGGTGCAGGCCGAGGTGCCGCGGGTGATGGACGCGGTCCGCCGCATCGTGCGCGCGGCGCGGGTCGTATCGCGGCAGAACGAGAAGGAGATCGGGATCAGCGGGGCCCAGCTGTACGTGCTGCAGGAGCTGTCGCAGCAGCCCGCGGGCTCCCTGAACGACCTCGCCGAGCGCACCACCACGCACCAGAGCTCGGTGTCGGCGGTGGTGTCGCGCCTGGTGGAGCGCGGCCTGGTGCGGCGCGAGCCCTCGCCCGAGGACGCGCGCCGAGTCCAGATCGCGCTCACGAAGGCGGGGCGCGACATCGTGGACAGCGCCCCTCCGTCGGCGCAGGCCCAGCTCGTGGCCGGGCTGAAACGGATGGAGCCGGACGACCGCCGCATGCTGGCGGATCTGATGGAGAGGTGGCTGCGCGAGTCGCAGGTGGACACCGCGCCGGCACCCTTCCTCTTCGAAGACGACGCGCCGCCGGGCGGAACGGGCGACGGATGAGCTGAACTGGAGGTGCAGGGATGGGTGAGCTGGAGGGTAACACGGCAGGCGGGGCGCTGCCGGTAGCTCCGTCGCTGGAGCCGGCGCTCCGCTCGGTCCGCGCGCCGCGCGAGCAGGCGCCGGTGGACCGGCGGGTGGTGATGATCTCGGGGATCGCGGTGGTGGTCGCCGTGGCCGCCGGGTTCGTGGCATCGGCGCTGACGGCGTTGATCGGGCTCATCACCAACCTGGCCTTCTTCGGCCGCGTATCCACCGCCTTCACCTCGCCGGCCGGGAACCACCTGGGCGCCTGGGTTCTCGTCGTGCCGGTGCTCGGCGCGCTCGTGGTGGGAGTGATGGCGCGTTGGGGATCGGCCGCCATCCGCGGGCACGGCATCCCCGAGGT
>DASRQW010000460.1 GCA_035696245.1 Longimicrobiaceae bacterium
CCAGCTCGCTTAGGCTCGCTACCCTCCCCCACAAACTGCGTGGGAGAGGGTTGTTCGTGCATCGGTGCGCGTTCCAGGCTCGGTCGCGAGGGAGCTTTCCGGGTTAGTCCCCGCAGGGGGACTTTGCGCAGTCGTTGCCGCGACTTCAGTCGCCAGCACCCCGCTGCCGCGTCGTGAGCCAGGTCGCGCTGCTGCTGCGGCTGGACGCACGGCGTGCATCCGATGCGTTCCGCCATCCGCGCGCCGGTGCGTGGGTGGCGGTGCTGCTTCCTGCGGTGCTCGTCGTAGCCGGGCTGTGGCGTGCGGGGGCTGCGGCGCGACCGGATGTGGCGGACGGGCAGGGGCGCATCCTGCTGGCGCTGCTCGCGTCGGTCGCGCCGGCGCTGTGGGCGTACCCGATCCTCTTCTGCCCGGCGGACGATGGGCTTCTGCGCCGCCTCGGCATCTCCCCGCACGCGAGCTTCGCCGTGCGGGCGGTGCGGGTCGCGCTGCTGTCGCTCGGGGCCGTGGCGCTGCTGATGGTGCCGTATGTCGCGACGGGTGAACGACTCGGGCTGCCTTTGACGGTGGCGCTTGCGTCAGCGTGCTCGGCGTGGGGCGTGTCGCTGTGGACGCACGCCGGTGCCGCCCGCACGCTTGCGACGCCCGGCCGGAAGAGCGCCCTCGGCGCCACGATCGGCGGGTTCGATCCGGAGCTGGCGTCGGCCGCGCCGCTGGTATACGCGCCCATCCTTCCCGCGCTCACTGGCGTGATCGCGGGACGGTTCGCGAGCGTGTCGATGGATGTGGTGTGGTGGCGCGTGCCGCTTGTCGTGCTGCTCGCCGCAGCGCTGGCGGCGCTGGCGCGGGAGCGGTTCGCGGAGGCGCTGCCGCGGTTCGCGCCGCGGGCGAAGGAGATGGCGTTCGCGCCCGCGCCTGGCGTCGGAGAGACGGGGCTGGTGATCGGCCGCGGGCTCGCGCGGGTGCTGCCGCGGCGCGCTGGTGCCGTGCAGGCGCGGGATGCGGCGGTGGTCGGACGCCGCTTCCGGTGGGCCGGGCGCGCGGTGTGGCCGGTCGCCATCGGCAGCGTGCTCGCACTGCTGCGCGCAGGGGAGAGCGCGTCCGTGCAGGCGTGGGTGGTGGCCGCGGGCGCGCTGGTGCTCGCGTCGCAGGCGGTCGCCGTCGTGGCGCTGGGGCGCGTGGAGCGCGGCGGCCCGCGGTGGATCGACCGCGCGTCGGGCATCCGCGCGGCGGACCGGCTGGTGGGGAGATGGGCGCTGGGTTTCGGCCTATCGCTTGGCCTCGTCATCCCCATTGGCCTGGCGTGGGGGGCGTTCGTCCCCGCATCTCCCGGATGGGCGTGGCCTGTGGCATCCGCCGCCGCGGCCGCGCTCGCCGCCGTCGCCTCCCTCGCCGCCGCGGGCAGATGAGCGCATCTCCCGGCATCCCCGCTCCCGCATCGTCGGAGATGCCCGGCCGCGCATCTACCGGAGTGCTCAGCCGCGCATCTGCCGATGTTCCTGGCCGCGCATCATCTGAAGTGCCCGGCCGCGCATCTACCGAAGTGCTCGACCGTACATTCTCCGCAATGCCTGGCTTCGCATCTGCCGAGATGCTTTGGCCGGCATTTACAGACGTGCCCGGATCTGCGTTCTGCGATGCCCGCGGCACCGCGTCTCCTGACGTGCTCGGCCGGGTGTCTTCAAACGTGGACGGATGCGCATCTTCCGACTGCCTGTGCGGCGCACGTTACGGCTTACCTGGACTGATATCGATGACGTGCCGAACCCCGCATCTGCCCACGTGACCGGCCCCGCATCTCCCGAAAAGGCCGCGCCGCGGGCGGGCGTGAACGGCGACGCGCCGCTCGTGGTCCGCGGCGTGCGAAAGGGCTACCGGCGCGGCGTCGTGCTGCGCGACGTGTCGTTCGAGGTTCGCGTGGGCGAGGCGGTCGCGCTGCTGGGGTCCAACGGGGCGGGGAAGAGCACGCTTCTCGGCTGCCTGACCGGCGACCGCCTGCCCGACGCGGGCGAGGTGCGGCTCTGCGGGGCCGACCCGTTCTCGGACCTAGCCGCCGCGGCGCGGTGTATGGGTTTCGTCCCGGAGCAACCGTTTCTGTACGGCGAGCTGACCGTCGGCGAGATGCTCCAGTTCGTCGCCGCGGCCCGCGGGATCGCCGTGCCGGACGCGGAGCGCGAGGCGGCGCGGCTGCTGTCGCTGCTGGGCCTGGCGGGTGCGGAAGGCACGCTCTGCCGCGAGCTCTCGCAGGGCATGGGGCGCAAGACGGCCATCATCGCGGCGCTGCTGCACGGCCCGCGCGTGATCCTGCTGGACGAGGCACTGAACGGGCTGGACCGCACGTCCGCCGGGCGGCTGATCGCGGAGCTGGACGCCCGGCGCGCGGCCGGCGCCGCCGTCCTCCTCTCCAGCCACGACCTCGATCTGGTCGCGGAGTGGTGCGGGCGAGGGCTGATGCTGGCCCCCGGCGGCGTGTGGCGCGTGCTGGAAGGAAGCGACTGGGAGGCGTGGCGGAAGTCTCCCACGCTCAACGCAGGAACTTGAACGAACTCACACGGGAGGTTGGGATGACGAACGTCAAGCGTGCTCTCTCTTCGGTGGCCGTGCTCGCGGCCGTCGCGCTGTCGGCCTGCACGGGCAGCCTCAAGCAGCCCACCATCGACCTCCAGGGCCTGAGCCTGGCCGGCTTCGGCCTCCAGGGCGGCACGGTGATGGTGAACCTGCGCGTGCACAACCCCAACAGCCTGGGCTTCCGCACCGAGAACCTGACCTACGACCTGTACCTCAAGAACCCGAACGCCACCGGCGACTCGGCCTGGACCCGCTTCGCGCAGGGCACCAGCGACGAGAAGTGGACCATCGAGGGCTTCCAGACGCGCGACATCCAGATCCCCGTGAGCTTCAGCTACGGGCTGCTGGGCGGCGCCGGGTCCGCGCTGCTGCGCAACGGCAGCTTCGAGTACCGCGCGCTGGGGCACGTGGACGTGCACACCGGCCTGGGCTCGCGCCAGGTGCCGTTCCGGAAGACGGGCGTCGTGTACATGTCCGGCGCCACGCGATGACGCTGGTCCGGCTCACGGGAGCGGGCAGGCAGTTCGGCGACCGCTGGGTCCTGCGCGACGTGTCGTTCACCGTCGCGCAGGGCGACCGATGGGGCATCGTGGGCCGGAACGGGGTGGGCAAGACGACGCTTTTCCGGATGTTGACGGGCGAGGACGAGCCGACGGAAGGCGAGATCTGGCGCCATCCCGGCATCCGCTTCACGCTGCTGAAGCAGAACCGCGGCGAGGAGAGCACGGCCACGGTGGCCGAGGCTGCGCTGGAGCCCTTCGCCGCTCTGGTGGAGATGGAGCGCCGCATCCACTCCGAGGCGGAGGCGCTCGCCCACGTAGTCGAGGGCACGCCCGAGGCGGAGCGGCTGATGCGCTCGTACGACCACCACCTGGAGGAGTTCGGGCGGCGCGGGGGGTACGAGATGCACTCGCGCGCCGACGCCACGCTGGAGGGCCTGGGCTTCCCCGCGGATACGTGGGCGAAGCCCATTCGCGCGCTCAGCGGCGGCGAGCTGGGGCGTCTGCGCCTGGTGCAGACGCTGCTCGCCGAGCCCGACGTGCTCCTTCTCGACGAGCCCACGAACCACCTGGACCTCACCTCCACGGAGTGGCTGGAGGGCTTCCTCAAGTCGTATCCCGGCACCGTCCTCGTCGTCAGCCACGACCGCGTGTTCCTGGAGCGGCTGGCGGACCACGTGCTGCACCTGGAGGAAGGCACGGCGTTCGCCTACACGGGCGACTTCGACAGCTTCCTCACGCAGCGCGAGGAGCGGCGCACGCTCCAGCAGAAGACCTTCGAGAAGCAGCAGGCGTACATCGCCCGCACCGAAGACTTCATCCGCCGCAACCTGGCGGGGCAGAAGACGAAGCAGGCCAAGAGCCGCCGCACCCTCCTCTCGCGCCTGGACCGCGTGGCCGGCGTGTCGGACGAGGGCCGCGCGATGGGCCTGCGCTTCGGCGCGGCGCAGCGGAGCGGCGGCACCGTGCTGCGCGTGGACAAGGTGAGCTGCGCGTACGGCCCGCGGACGCTCTTCGCACCCTTCAGCGCCGAGGTGTCGCGAGAGGAGCGCATCGCCGTCATCGGGCCCAACGGATGCGGCAAGAGCACGCTGATGCGCATCCTGGCCGGCGAGTCCGGGCCGTGCACCGGCTCCGTGACGCTGGGAACGGGAGTTCACCGCGCGTATTACCGGCAGGACTTCACGCACCTGGACCCGAAGAAGAAGATACGCGAGGAGGTCGCCACCGCGGCGCCCAAGCTCACGCTGCCGGAGCTGCGCAGCCACCTTGGGCGCTTCCTCTTCAGCGGCGACGACATCGAGTCGCTGGTGGGCGGGCTGTCCGGCGGCGAGCAGGCGCGCGTGGCGCTCGCCAAGATCACGCTGCAGAAGGTGAACCTGCTGCTGCTGGACGAGCCCACGAACCACCTGGACCTGGAGAGCCGCGAGGTGCTGGAGGAGGCGCTGGAGGGCTTCGACGGCACCATGATCCTCATCTCGCACGACCGCGCGTTCCTGTCCGCCACCGCCACCCGCGTGTGGTCGTTCGAGAACGGCGCGTTCCACGACTTCGCCGGCACGTTCGACGAGTGGATGGAGGCCAAGGAGCGCTCCGCCTCGCCCTCGGGAGATGCGGCGACGGCCGCGAAGTCTTCCGCCGCCCGCTCCGCCTCTGCGGATGCGAAGCCGGCCGCCGCGGGCGTCTCGAAGAACGAGCAGCGCCGCCGCGAGCGGGAGATGGAGAAGCTGGAGAAGCGCATCGCCGAGCTGGAGGCGCGCATGGCCTCCCTCGACGAGCAGCTGGGCGACCCCGCCATCTACGCCGCCGGCGCCGACCTCTCCGTCGCCAAGAAGCTCACCGACGACCGCGCCGCCGCCGAATCCCAGCTCACCTCCGCCTACGCCGACTGGGAGAAAATGGGCGAGCTCCTGGCGGAGGTGTAGTTTTCCGGTCAGTAGTCGGATTACCTTCGGCCAACTATTGCGCTGCGAACCCGAGTATTTTCACTCACCCACACTGAAGCTCGAAAGTCAGAAGCCATGTACGGAGAACGCTGGGAAGTAGTTAGCGATCGTCCGCTTGGGGAGGGAGGCCAGGCGCAGACATTCCTTGTGCGAGACAAAGAAGGGGATCCCGACGCCCGCTTCGCCTTGAAGCGGCTGAAGAACGTCAACAGGGTTGAGCGATTTGAGCAGGAGATCCAAGCTGTTATGGCGCTCAACCATCCGAACGTGCTGTCGCTCGTCGACTACTCGCTCAGAATTGAGGGAAAGCGCGAGAAGCCGTATATGGTCACGGAGTACTGTGCTGGCGGAAGCCTCGCCTCAGGAGATCCAAGCCGATGGGAGAGTGATCCCGCTGCGACGCTCGAATTGTTCGCGCAAATCTGTGATGGCGTGGCAGCAGCGCACCTGAGATCCGGAGGCCCCATCGTCCATCGCGACATCAAGCCGGAGAACGTCCTGCTTCGTGCTGAGGACGGTCCGCCAGTGGTCGGCGACTTCGGCATTGCTTTCGTGCACGACGGAGAGCGTGAGCGTTTGACTGCCGTTGACGAGGCTGTTGGTGCGCGTCTATTTATCGCGCCTGAGCTCGCTGATGGACGTGCCGAAGATGTTAGGCCGTGGAGCGACGTTTACTCGTTGGGCAAGGTTCTCTACTGGATGCTCAACGGTGGGCGCGTCTTCGACCGTGAGCAGCACCGGACGCCTCGCTGGAATCTTCTGGAGAAGCACAAGCGGAATCTGTACGAGCATATCAATCGCTTGCTCGACAAAATGATCACTGTTGAGCCATCCGAACGGTTCCGAACGGCCGAAGAGGCAGCGGGCGCCGCTCGCTACGTTGCTGATCTCATTCGCCGTGACGCAAGGGCTCTCGGCCCAGATCTGACGCAGAGATGCGACTTCTGTAAGCAGGGCGATTACCGTGCAGTTCCTATGAACGACGGGTATGACTATCATAATTTTGTCGGCGGGAAGCAGATTTCGGGAGCTATGTGGCGTGTACTGGTGTGTGAACAGTGCGGTCACGTTCAGTGGTTTAGAATCGAGAATGCTGGTGGCCGCGGTGCTTGGTGGGGAGCGTAAGTGCCGTTTTTCTACCCAACGAATCGTTGCAGTTCATGAAGGCCCGCATCGCTCCATCGCACCAGGGATTTGGGCCTTTCGGCGAGATTCCCGATGACAGGTCTTGCGCGCTCGCCCTGCACCCGGAACGTTGAGGCGTAAGGCTGTATTAGACCGTCCAAAACCCTGAGTTCTGAATGCGAAAGAGAGATTGGGATGTGTTGTTCTCGGAATATGACCTTAGCCGCGTGCTCGACGCACAACTGGGGAAGGTCAACGATCAAGTGCGAGCGATACCAGAAAAACAATTCGACGCGCAAACGGACGAGTATATCTCCGCGACAGTGGCCGCCGAGCTACTGATCGCTCCGCTCGAACTCGACGAATTGGGTATCTCAGTGTCGTCGCAGGAGATCAAGATCGATGTGAGCGGGGACCCCAATCGGTATTTCTTTGAGGCGGGCCCACACTACGTCGACGGGATTGAGGTGACGTATCACGTCCCATACACCGGAGATAAAACTCTTTTTCGCTGCAGACCGAACCATTTTACGCTGAGTCACCCTCGGGCGGTGGTTCAGAATGGCGAACTGAGATTTCCAGTCGACGATTCTCGCAGAGACGTGGTCGGGACGAAAACGGAATTTCAGCAGGATATCTCCGCGTTGAAACAGTGGTTGCCATGGGTTAATGGTCAGGTTGGGACGTTTAATGCCTCTCTTGAACAGGCGGTGCGCACTCACGTCCACAGCCGTCGTGCAGAGTTTACAAAGATAAAGGAAGGCCTCGGCTCCTTGGGATTCCCTGTACGGGGGGCGAAAACGGCGCGGTCTATCTCCATGTCCCCAGACCTACCTAAACGACGCCGGGAAAAGCCCAGGAGACGCGGCGGCAGTACGACGTCGCCTTGTCGTTCGCCGGAGAAGATAGGCCTTTTGTCGAAAATGTCGCGCAGGAGCTAAAGAACGCGGGTATAGAGGTATTCTACGATGGGTTCGAGGAGGCAAACCTGTGGGGAAAGGACTTAGCTGACCATCTCGGGAAGATCTACTCCGAGGACTGTCATTTCGTGGTGATGTTTGTTTCAAAACACTATGCAGAGAAAGCTTGGCCGAGCCACGAACGTCAGTTCGCCTTGGGCCGTGCATTGAAAGGAGAGAAAGAAAGAGTTCTGCCTGTGCGCATGGATAATACAGATGTTCCAGGCTTACCTTCAACAATTGGATATTTGGATGTTCGCGTCCTGACTCCGCTAAAGCTTGCAGAACTCATTCGGCAGAAGCTTGATGCTGAATGACCTGCTGCCGATAGCCACAATCTCACAATCGGCTGCCGCGGTACTGAGGCGTCCGTGAATTGGACCCGGCGAAAGTGTGGCGCACTCGTGACCGGGTGTCGTAAGTCCCTGCTTCCTCCTCAGAGGTTCGCGGCCACGACACCGATGCCGATAATACGTTGTCGACATTTGCCGGCCGTGGGTCTCTTGGCGTGGGGCAGCATCCTGCAACATCGTAGCCGGCCCGGACGGTGGCGGTACGATGCGGGTCTGAGCTAGCATCCCGGCGGAAAGCCACTGCTTGCCGGCTTGCCGACTGGGCCCGGACGTACGCTACGGCGGTTTCGCCCCAAGCCCTCGCGCCGTCGGGATTCCCTGGCCTGAAACGCGGGCGTTCCTGCCACCCGTTTGAAGTTTGAGCACGAGTTGCGGCACAATGTCGATTCCTGACCCGTTCGTTCGTCGTCCTGATGAGACGGTACACGTCCGGCTCAAACCATCGAACAAGGAGACAGACGATGCGAGTTATGGTCTTTGCGAAAGCTACCGCCGCCGCCGAACCGGGCGTACCCCCTACGCATGAGGCGTTCGAGGCGATGGACCGGTTCACCGAGGAGCTGGTCGAAGCCGGCGTCCTGGTGGCCGCGGCCGGCCTCAAGAACAGCGCCCAGGCCAAGCGCATCGCGTTTGACGGTCGCAACCACACGATCACCGACGGCCCGTTCGCCGAGACCAAGGAGCTGATCGCCGGCTTCTCGATCTGGGAGGTCAAGGACATGGACGAGGCGGTCGCGTGGGCGAAGCGCGGGCCCATGTTGGGCGAGGTCGAGATCCGGCCCTTCTACGAGCCCGAGGATCTGGCCGAGTACCTGACCCCCGAGGAGCTCTCGACGCCTCGCGAAGGCACGCGCGGGAAGCTCGGCGTCGCCTGACGGCGTCGGCCGGAGCCGGCTTGCTGCTTCTACGGCTGCCAAGACAGGGCAGAGGGGCCGCAGACGAGACAGGCGGGATCACAACGGCTTTCACATCGACCGGCGTCGGCGCATCGACGACCGCGCTGCCGCCGAGTCTCAGCTCGCCCATCCCCACGCTGAGTGGAAGATGGGCGAGTTTCTCGTAGTGATTTGGTTCCTGCTGCAATCCTCCCTCCTCGGCAGTTAGATTCACTACACTTCCTTCGCTCGCATATTCATGGGAAAGTACCAGAAGCTTCTTCTCCAGGTCGGCAGGTGGCTCTGAAGCGAACATCAGCTTTGGCGACTTGTGCCAGATGCTGAACAGGATGGGCTTCACTCAACGGGTGTCAGGAAGTCACTATGTCTTCAGACGAGCCGACGTGACGGAACGGCTTGTCCTCGTTCAAGGCAAGCATGTGAAGCCGTATCAGGTTCGTCAGGTCCGATCGTTGATCCTTCGCTACAACTTGTCCCTGGAGGACTGATGTATCGTTACGAGGTAATCATCTACTGGAGCACGGAGGACGATGCGTACATCGCCGACGTCCCTGAGCTGCCGGGCTGCATGGTGCATGGAGACACGTAGGAAGCTGCTCTGGCAAGCGCTCAGCAGGCCATTCAGCTCTGGATCGATACCGCGACCGAGTTCGGCGATCCCATTCCCGAACCCAAGGGCCGCCGTTTGATGTACGCCTGAGGCCAGCTTCCGACAGTGAAAGAGAGATCATGCCGCACGTGGTCGCGGGATACGGAGTGATGGTGGAGCCGAGCGAGGACGGCGGCGGCTATATTGCCAACGTCGTGAGCCTGCCCGGCTGCATGGCGCACGGCAACACGATCCAGTCCGCCCTCGCGAGTGCGGAGGAGGCCGTGGAAGCCTGGCTCCGCCGCGCCACCGAAGCCGGCCGCCCCATCCCGCCCCGCGACGTGCCCTAATCTTCTCCGTCATGATGTAGCGGGAGGCGCGGCCGCTGGACCGGCAGTTGCTGGACATCGTGCGCCAATGGCGATAGGGTGAGACTATCGCCGCCCACGAGAAGGGCAGCAGAGAGGGCAGCCGGTCCGGCCGCCCGACGCCACGAACGGAGAAAACACCATCAGTAACAAGCTGATCGAGCTGGCCGTGCCGAAGGAGAAGGCGATCCTGATGGGCGCGCCGCTCAAGAGCGAGTCGCAGCACGTGACCGAGGAGCACCTGGAGGAGCTGGCGCGCCTGGCCGACACCGCGGGCGTGGAAGTGGGCGGAAGCCTGGTGCAGCGCATCGACCATCCCAACCGCGCCACGTACATCGGCGAGGGCAAGGCCGAGGAGCTGAAGCAGCTGGCGGAGGTGGAGGGCGCCACGCTCATCATTTTCGACGACGAGCTGTCGCCCACGCAGGGGCGCAACCTGGAGGAAGCGATCGGCACGCGGGTGATGGACCGCGCGGAGCTGATCCTGGACATCTTCGCCACGCGCGCCCGCAGCAGCGAGGCCAAGGCGCAGGTGGAGCTGGCGCAGCTCCAGTACACGCGCCCCCGCCTGAAGCGCATGTGGACGCACCTTTCCCGCGTGCGCGGCGGCGTGGGCATGCGCGGACCCGGCGAGACGCAGCTGGAGACGGACCGGCGGATGATCGACCACCGCATCTCGCGGCTCAAGGAAGAGCTGGAGCGGGTGTCGCAGCAGCGGGCCACGCAGCGCAAGGGCCGCACGGGCCAGCTCCGCGCGTCGCTGGTGGGCTACACCAACGCCGGCAAGTCGTCGATCCTGCGCAAGTTCAGCGGCACGGACGTCTTCGTCGAAGACCGGCTGTTCGCCACGCTCGACCCCACCACCCGCGCCATCGAGGTGGGCGAGGGGTCCGAGGTGCTGCTCACGGACACGGTGGGCTTCATCCGCAAGCTGCCGCACCATCTGGTCGCGTCGTTCCGCGCCACGCTGGAGGAGGCGGGCGAGGCGGACCTGCTGCTGCACGTGATCGACGCGTCGCACGCGAGCTGGGAGGAGCAGAAGGAGGTGGTGGAGGGCGTGCTGGCCGACCTGGGCCTCCGCGACCGCCCGTCTGTGCTCGTCTTCAACAAGATCGACCGCCTCACGCACGACGAGGAGAAGGCGCTGCGCGACCGCTCGGCTTCGTACGAGGGGACTCCGGCCATCTTCATCTCCACCTTCGAGGAGGGCGGGATGGAGCCGCTGCGGCAGCTGCTGCTGGAGCGCGTGCAGACGCTGCGGCCCGACGTGCGCGTCACACTGTCGTCCGCGCAGGGCGGGCTGCTGGCCGAGATCTACCGCGAGGGCGAGGTGCTTTCGCGCGAGGACCGCGGCAGCGAGATCGTGCTGCGCGCGCGCCTGCCCGCCAGCACCATCGGGCGGCTGCGCACGCGCGGGGCGGCCATCTACGAGGGCCACGCTTGACGGAAGATTCGCAGCGGGGAGACCGTCTCTGGATCATCGGGGCCGGGCGAGTGGGACTCTCGCTCGGCCTCGCGCTGCATCGCGCGGGGGCTGTGGCGGGGCTGGCGTACACCGGCCCGCGCGAGGCGGCGCCGGCCCACCCGCTGTTCGACGGGGACGCGCCGGTCGCGCGCTACCTCGGCACGTCGAAAGAGCTGCCGGAGGGGACGACGGGCATCGTGATCGCCGTCCCGGACCGGGTGATCCCGGAGATCGTGGCCGGCATCGCATCTTCCGTATCTCCCGAAAAGTTGGCCGGTTTGCCGGCCCTCCACACCAGCGGCGGCCTGGGCGCGGACGTGCTGGAGCCGCTGGCGGCGCTGGGCGCGTCCATCGGCGGCGTGCATCCGCTGGCCGCGGTCGCGCACCCGGTCGAGGGCGCGGAGCGGCTGCGGGGCGCGAGCTTCGGCGTGGAGGCGGAGGGGCCGGCGCGGGCGCTGGCCGAGCGCATCGTCCGCGCGTGCGGCGGGCGGGTGCTCTCCGTCGCGCACGGCGAGAAGCCGACGTACCACGCGGCGGCCGTCTTCGCATCGAACTACGCCGTCGCGCTGCTTGCGCTGGCGGAGCGGCTGATGGAGCGCGCGGGGGTGCCGGAGGAAGATGCGCGGCCGGCACTCGGAGCGCTCGTCGCCGGCGCGGTGGCGAACGTGGCGGAGCGCGGGCCGGTGGCGGCGCTGACGGGTCCCGTCGCACGGGGGGACGACG
Source organism: Longimicrobiaceae bacterium (assembly GCA_035696245.1). NCBI lineage: Bacteria > Pseudomonadati > Gemmatimonadota > Longimicrobiia > Longimicrobiales > Longimicrobiaceae > Longimicrobiaceae bacterium. The sequence goes on from DASRQW010000460.1 coordinate 11,493, forward strand.
CGACGGTGCGGCTTCACCTGGCGCGGTTGTCCGGCGGCGAGCGGCGCCTATATTCCCTGCTCGGCCGCGAGGCCCTGGCGCTGGCGCTGCGCGCGGGGCTGGACGCGGATGCGGCGGAGCGGATCGCGGACGCGCTGGGGGAGGGGACGTGAGGCTCTACATCAACATCGACCACGTGGCCACCGTGCGGCAGGCGCGCGGCACCGACGAGCCGGACCCGGTGCGCGCCGCGGTGCTGGCGGAGATGGGCGGTGCCGACGGCATCACCGTGCACCTGCGCGAGGACCGGCGCCACGTGCAGGACCGCGACGTGCGCCTGCTGCTGGAGACGTCGCGCACCGGCGTGAACCTGGAGCTCGCCGCCGCGTCGGAGGTGCTGGCGCTGGCGGTGGAGTGGAAGCCGATGCAGGCCACGCTTGTGCCCGAGCGCCGCGAGGAGGTCACCACCGAGGGCGGCCTGTCGCTGGAGACGGACGAGGCGCGCGGCTGGATCGGCGAGGCCACGCGCCGCCTGCGCGAGGCGGGCATCCGCACCTCGTTGTTCATCGACCCGGACGCCGAGGCGATCCGCGCGTCCGCCGGGCTCGGCGCACACGCCGTCGAGCTGCACACGGGCGAGTACGCGAACACGCGCGGGCCGGAGCGGGCGGAGCAGCTGGGCCGCCTTCACCGCGCCGCCGCGCTGGGGCGCTCGCTGGGCCTGGGTGTGCACGCGGGGCACGGCCTCACGTACGAGAACGTGGCCCCTGTGGCCGCCATCCCCGAGATCGAGGAGCTGAACATCGGCCACTCGGTCATCTCCCGCGCCGTCTTCACGGGCATGGAGCGCGCGGTGCGCGACATAGCCCGCATAATCCGCCGCGCCCGCGCCTGAACCCGCCACAGGAAACCATGCCGCAGCCGCTCAGCGAATACTTCGCCCTGGAAGCGGGCGAGTACCTGGACCAGCTGGACGCCCTGCTCAAGCCGGGAGACGCGCCCGACGCGGCGCAGTTCTTCCGCCTGGCGCGCGGCGTCCGCGGCAGCGCGCAGATCGCCGGGGCATCCGGGATCGCGCTCGTCGCGGAGCGGATGGAGGACGGCGCGCGCGCCCTGCGCGACGGTCCGCTCGCGTGGAGCGAGGAGCTGCGGCAGCGGTCGGTGCGGACGATCGACGACATCCGCGTCCTGGTCCGCGCGCACCCTCGCTGGGGCGACGCGGAGCAGACGCGCGCCCGCGACGCCGCCGCGCTGTGGGGGGACGCGGACGGCGAGCGGCGGCCCTCGTCCGTCGCGGCGGGGGGCGACCAGCTCTTCGCTTTCGTGCGGCGGGAGATCACCGGCGTGGTGGCGGAGCTGGACCGCGTGACGGCCGAGCTGGCGGAGGCACCCACGGCGCGCGAGCCGCTGCGCGCGGTGCTGCGGCGCATGCGCCCGGTGCGTGGCGTGGCCGGGATGCCCGCGCTGGCGCCGGTGCTGGAGGTGCTGGAGGGGATCGAGGACGCCGTGCACGAGGTGCTGGCGCGGTCGCTCTCGGTGGACGGCGGATACCTGGACCTGCTGGTGGCCGCGCGCGACGCGCTGGACGGCGCCGGCTTCGCGCTGGAGCGCGGCGAGGCGCCCACGGCGTCCGGCGAGCTGGAGCGCTTCCGCGACCTGCGCGAGCAGACCGGCGGCGCGGGCGACGAGGAGACCGAGGCGGGCGTCATCCCCGTGAGCGAGCTGTTCTACGCCGACGCGGGGCCGCACATCCTTTCCTCCCCGCTCGCCCCCGTGGCGCCGGCGGATGCCGAGACGGCCACGGCGGAGGTCGACAGCTTCCTGCGCATCGAGGCCACGGGCTTCCTGGACCGCGCCGAGTCGCTGGTGGCCGAGCTTCCGTCCAAACCCAAGCGCCGCTTCGCCCGCATCACCGCGCAGCTCGCTGACCTGGCGACGAGCGTGCGCGAGTTGGCCGGCACGTACGGGCTCACGCAGACGGCGTCCGCCGCGGAAGATGCCGCCAAGCGCCTCCGCAAGTCCAAGAACGCCGAGGAGGCCCGCGACGCCCTCGCCGACCTCCGCGCGTCGCTCCCCGGCGCCGCCCCGCGTCCCCCGAAGACCGCAGACGCATCCACCGAAACCGCGCCGGGAGATGCGGGTTCGGGAGATGGGAAGCAGGCGGATTCGGGAGATTCAAAGTCGGCGGACGCGGGCACATCCACCGTCATACCGGTTGTGCCGGACGAGGATGGTGTGGTGCCTATCGAGGCGCTGCTGTACGACGGGGAGGCGGCGCTGCGCGAGGCGCTGGCGCTGCGGGCGCGGATCGACGCGCTGATGGGCGCGGCGGCGCGGCCGGGCGCCCCGCTGGGAGACACCCTCGACGAGCTGTTCGGCCTCGTGGAGCTGGGATTACACGCTAAACGAGCCTCGTGAGGGAATGAAGCCAGATCTGAAGACGGTGGTGGGGCTCGCGATCACGGTCGCGAGCCTGTGGTGGGCGTTTCGCGGCGTGAGCATGGACCAGGTCTGGACCAACGTCACGCACGCCAACCTCGCGCTCCTCGCCCTCGCGGCATTCCTTTCCACGCTGGGCCTCGCCTTTCGCGCGCTGCGGTGGAAGTCGCTGCTGCCGCCGGAGACGAAGTCGACCTTCGCAGCGCGCAACGCAGCCGTATCCGTCGGCTTCGGGCTCAACAACGCGCTGCCGGCCCGCCTGGGCGAGTTCGCGCGCGTCGCCACGCTCAACCGGCTGAGCGGCATCCCCATCGGCACGGTCCTTGGGTCGCTGGTGCTGGAGCGCGTGTTCGACGGCTTCATCATCGTCGCCATGCTCTTCGCGGCCATGGCGTCGCCGTCGTTCCCGGCGCACCTGGGCACGACGGACCCGCGCACGCTTGCGCTGCCGGTCGCCGCGTTCGCGGGGGGGCTGGGCATCGTGCTCTTCCTGCTCGCCATCTTCCCGGTCGCTTCAGTGCGGACGGGTGAACGGCTGGCGAACTTCCTCCCCGAGGCGTTCCGGCGGCCCATCGTGGACTCGCTGCACACGTTCGTGGGCAGCCTGGGCGTGCTGCGCAGCCCGGCGCGGCTGGTCGGCGCGCTGGCGTGGGCGGCGGCGCAGTGGCTCTTCCTCTCGCTTTCGTACCTGGCGGCGCTCAACGCGTTCGGGATCACCACGCCGGGCTTCGTGGGCGCCGTCTTCCTCCAGGCGGTCGTCGCCATCGCCGTCGCGGTGCCGTCGTCTCCCGGCTTCTTCGGCGTCTCCGAGGCGGCGTCGCGGATCGCCCTGGCGCCGTGGCAGATCGACGACAGCCGCATCGTCTCGTACGCCATCGGCTTCCACATCGCCGGCTGGCTGCCGGTCACGGCGCTCGGCTTCTGGTACATCTGGCGGCTGGGCCTGAACCTGTCGGAGATGAAGAACAGCGAGACGGTGGTGGAGGAGGCCGTGGAGGCCGCCGACCACGCCGCCGCGGCGGAGAGGGCCAAGCGTGCCTAACGCGGCGCGGGTCGACGCGCCCGCCAAGGTAAACCTCCGCCTGCGCATCCTGGCGCGCGAGACGACCGGTTTCCACCAGCTGGAGACGGTGTTCTGCGCCATCTCGCTGGCCGACACGGTGGAGGTGCGCCGCGGCGCGCCCGGCGTGCGCCTGCATGCCACCGGCGGGGTGGAGATGGGGCCGCCGGAGGAGAACCTGGCCGTCCGCGCGGTGCACGTCTTCCACCGCTGGATGGGCGACGAGCCCGCGGTCGACGTCCACCTGACGAAGCGCATCCCCTCCGCCGCCGGGCTGGGCGGCGGCAGCAGCGACGCGGCGGCCGTGCTGCGCGCCCTGCACGCCATGCACGGCGAGCCGTTTCCGCGCGAGGCGCTGCTCTACATGGCGGCCGAGCTGGGCAGCGACGTGCCGTTCTTCGTCTGCGGCTCCCCGCTGGCGCTGGCGTGGGGACGCGGCGAGCGCCTGCTCGCGCTCCCGCCTCTGCCGCAACGCGACGTGCTGGTCGCGCACCCCGGCGTCGCCATGCCCACCGCCGATGCCTTCCGCCGCATGGACGAGCTGCGCGCCGGCGACTACGTGCCGCAGGGCGCCTCCGTCTCGCTCGACGACCTGGCGGACTGGAGCAAGGTCGCTCGGGCCGCGGAGAACGACTTCGAGCACGTGGTGGAGGAGAAGATTCCGCTGGTCGCCGATGCCCGCCGCGCCATGCTTGACGAGCGCGCGGAGATGGCGCTGCTGGCCGGCAGCGGATCGTCCGTTTTCGGCATCTTCCCCGAAGGCTACTACCAGCGCAGCGCCGAGGAGCGCCTTCGCGAGCTGGGGATGACGACGTGGACGGCGCACACGCTGGAACGCGAGCCGTGGGTGCAGGTTGACCCTCGGCGGTAGCGCCTCTAGTTTTCGCGTCGCCGCACCTGCGCGTTCCCGCGCGTGACCATGCGGCCGGTGCCCCTTGGTGTAATGGCAGCACAGGAGTCTTTGGAACTTCTAGTCCAGGTTCGAATCCTGGAGGGGCAATGTTAGAAGTGCAACGCCGCAGGATAGGGTCTCACCCGTTCGCTCTCAGGCCAACACCGCAGTTCACAAGGACACTTCTCACGTTTGCCGTGGAAGTGGCGTTACCTCAGTGTCGCCGATTCTGCATCCTACGAGGCTGTAGCAGTCACCTCGGGAATCGTCGCCGGTGAGCCCGACAAACTTAACGCAACGGCTTTTCCGCTCTATTGATCAGTGGGAGCGTAGCGGTTGTCGTCCCTACAGGAACGTGCTCAAGGTCCTGCCGTGAGAACGCCTGGCTTCCATACTCATGTCTTTGGCACAACTGAGATCTTGTGGTGCCCGCGCGACGCTCGCGCGTTGGGAAGCTGCGACACTGCACGTCGCGTTGCCCGTCATTGTTGGCGCGGCGATCTACCTTCTCTTTCGCACTCGGACGCTGCTCGCGTACCAGTGGGTCACTGCCGCGGGAGCCGGGGCTTGGTTAGAGGTTGCGCGTGACCACGCGATGCCGTTTCGTGCTGTGCTGTCCGGACCCATTCTTTACACAGTTCCCGATGCCATGTGGGTATACGGCCTCACCGCTTGCATGCGACTTATTTGGTCTCGTAACGCCAGCGGCGCACGTTGGGTGTGGGTCTCACTCGGTGTAGTGCTGGGGGCTGGGGGCGAGTTGGGACAAGCCTTAGGAATAGTTCCCGGAACCTTTGACCCCGCCGATCTCATAGCGTGCTTCGCGGCTGCGATCCTCGCCGTTCACTTCACACGAATCTCCTCATGAACAAGCATGTGACATCAGCATTTGCGCTCACGTTGTTTTGCATTCTTGCAGCCGGAAGTGGAGAGACCACGCCATCTACTACTAGCACATCATCAACCGCATCGACTGCCGGCATTTCGTCGGCTGCTTCCGGTTCGCACTCGGGAGGGATGGAAGACGTAGCGGAATCCACCCCCACGCGGAGCGAGGGTGCCCGAGCTACAGAGGTTAAGTCGCTCGCCAAGTGCAAGCTATCAATCGCGTCAGCCAAGCGTGTGGTGAAACGGCACCCAAGCTGGGACGACAATGTCCTTTCGGCCATCGCCTGTGGGAGCGTGTACATCGGGATGACGGCTGCCCAGGCGCGCGCCGGCTGGGGCACCCCGGACGATATCAATCGCAGCACGTACTCCTTCGGAGTCCATGAGCAGTGGGTGTATGGCGAGTACGGGGAGCGGGGCTACCTATATTTCGAAGACGGTATCCTAACTTCGATACAAAATTGAGGTAACGGGGTCGTAATCGGGAATGATTCGCCGTAGCCAGGCATTCGTCGCCGGTTCGTTTCCCCGCAGTCATTCAGCTATTTCTGCCTGCTCCGACTGAACGGACCCGCCGCGAGGGCTCCGGCAGGCGAACTGTTTGAACTAGGCCGAAAATCCCAATCGACGTAACCGGCTGACGCCCCACTTCCAGAGCAACCTCTGATGACTGCAACCTGTAGATCGTGCGGTAGGACGGTTGATCCAAACGCGGCGATCTGTCCGCATTGTGGAGTAGGTGCTCCTGTAGCGAGGATGTCGGCCTCTGCGGCTCCGACGACCGCGCCTGGCACGAATCTGCGTCTGTGCGGGGACTGCCACCAAGATGTAAGCGTGCGGGCGTATGAGTGCCCTCACTGCGGAGCGCCGTTCTTCCAGCGCCCCGTCCCCCAGGTCAATCCGCCTGTTACCGTCTGGACTATTGCGCAGGGCGTGTTCTGGGGTGGCGTGCTGGCCGCAATCGTCCCAACGCTGCTCGCAATCCTGCTCTTCGGAAGCATCTTGGCCGCTGCGGCAGGTTCTATCCGTCACTAGTCACCGAAGTTGAACTCGAAAGGGAGAGCGGCATGAACGGAAGAGCAGGGAGACGCTTCGGTCCGAACGGCGACATCGGCGGAGGCACCACGCGCGCTGGACACCTGGGCAGCGGCGTTGGGCGAAACGGTGGGGCTTTGGCACTGGTAGCAGGGACGTACCGCAGCGGGACGGGTCGGAATGGCGGCTCCGGGAGTGTTTCGTGAGCGGGGGAGGCTTCGGAACCGGGAACGTACGGGGGCGTAACGGCGGGGCCGCGGGATCTGGCGACCGTACGATCCGTGGTGGAAACTGCACCATTCAAAACGCTGGATGACCAGTTATACCAATCCGGTTGAATGACTGTGCATTCTTCGGAGCAAGACGGTGCGAACGCTCGTAGACAAACCGCACAATGCACAGTTGATCGCCTGTATTGGTATTACATCGTCGTTGAGGTAGCCCCTGGCACCTGTGTTCGGTGCCGGGGGCTCCGCGCGTCTGCGGGGCAATATCGGTGACAGGCGTGGCTAAGGTTAACTCGTCTATGGTGCGGACGTTTGAATAGGGCGAGGGAGTCCAAAGTCAGCCGCAGTTCCACTACACCGCTCAACTCCGACGCACAATTACCAGTCTTCAGCGGCGCAGGCGCGAGGTCAGAACCAGACCGCCACGCCGCCGTGGTGGGAGCAGGTGCCGCGGCGGTGCGCGCTGTAGGAGAGCCAGCCGTCGCGGCAGCGCGCGGTTGCGCCCGCGTGGTCGGACTCGGACGCGCGAGGTGGCTCGGGAGCGCGGCGGGTGGTGCGGGCGCGGGGTGCGTAGGTGCGGATGTTGTCGCTGGGGCGGTAGACGTAGCCCTCTACGCGGCCCGAATAGTCGTAGACCGGCGCCCAGCCGTGCGCGTCCTTCGCCCCCACGCGTACGGCTTCGCCGCGGCCCAGCGTGCGGACAAGGCTGCTGGACCTGTCCGGCGCCACCCGGATGTTGACCTCGGAGTGGACGTACAGGTTGTCGGCGGATTCCGCGGGCGCGTTGGATGCGGTCGCGGCGGTGGACGCGCGGGGGTAGCTGGGCGGGTCGGGCGCGTGGGAGAGGGAGCCCAGGCACGTGGCGAACATGGCCAGGAAGAGCAATCCCGCGCAGCCGAGGCAGCCGTCCGATGCGGCCGAGCTGCCGCCTTTGCGTCTGCGTCCCATCCGACGTTCCTTCCAATCAAAAGTGCCGTGCGCTGTGGATGATCGTCCGCGCGATGCCGGGTTATCGGGCAGGCTATCCCAAGCTGTGGATCGGTGTGGGCGGTATTTTGGACGGTCCGGAAGAGGATCTTTCGCGCACGAACAAGAGTTTACGCCGCGGGGCGGCGGATGCAACGTTCTTCTTCGCCGTAAGGCAGATGGATGAGGAGCGGGACGTCGTCCTCCAGATGCCGTGCGGAAACTCGCAGGGGATGGACACCGTACGCCAGCCCGGATAGAATCACCGCGCGGACTGGATTGGCCTCGCTCCTTCCGCCGGCACTCTCGCTGGCTGGCCATCTTCCGGCTCGCACGCCTCGCGGCTCCACGCCGCATCCCGCGCCCCGCATCTCCCCGCATGACGTTTCCCAGCGACAGCACGGCCGGCATCCCATCTCCCGAATCGAACACGGCGCTGCTCGCGGACGAGGGGCGCGAGTGGGTGGTGGACGCGCACGGCTGCGACCCGGCGGCGCTCGCGGACCTGCATCTCCTGAAGTCGCTCTTCGACCGGATGGTGGCGGACCTGTCGCTGCGGCCGGTGGCGGAAGCGGCATGGCACCGCTTTCCCGGCCCCGGCGGCATCACCGGGCTGTGGCTGCTCGCGGAGTCGCACCTGGCCTGCCACACCTTCCCCGAGCACGGGTCGATGTGCCTCAACCTGTTCTGCTGCCGCGCGCGGCCGGAGTGGGACTACGCCGCGGGGCTGGCGGAGATGTTCGGCGCCACGCGCGTGACGGTGCGCGCGCTGGACCGCCGCTACGCCGCAGCCGGGTGAGGCGCCGGTGACCGTGACCACCTCCAACTGCCCCAACTGCGGCGGCGAGATCCGGTTCCTGTGGCCGGGCGCGGTGCAGACCACCTGCCCGTACTGCCGCTCCATCCTGGTCCGCACCGACATCGACCTGCGCCGCGTGGGCGAGGTGAGCACGGTGCCCCCGTCCACCTCGCGCATCCGGATCGGCGCGCGGGGAAGCTACCGGGGCCGGGCGTTCACCGTCGTCGGCCGCATCGTGTACGAGTACGAGCGCGGGCGGTGGAGCGAGTGGCACCTGGGCTTCGCGGACGGCGCCAGCGGCTGGCTGTCGGACGCGCAGGCGGAGTACGCGGTGTCGTTCCTGGTGCCGGACCACGGCCCGCTGCCTGCGTCGGACCAGCTTCGCGCCGGCACCGAGCTGGAGCGCAACGGCGGCCGCTACCAGGTGAGCACCGTCACGCGGGCGCACTACGTCGCGGTCGAGGGCGAGCTGCCGTTCGAATACTGGGACGGCTCGGATTCCGTGTTCGTGGACCTGCGCGCGCCGGACGGCCGCTTCTCCACCATCGACTTCAGCGACGAGCAGCCGCTGCTGTACGACGGCGAGGTGGTGGGCTGGGACGACCTCCATCTCACGGGCCTGGCGGCGGAGGACGACGAGGTCACGCGCGTCCAGGGCACGGTCGGCTTCAACTGTCCCAAGTGCGGCAGCGCCATCGCCCTGCGCGACCCGGACAACACGGTGAACGTGGCCTGCGAGTCGTGCGGCACCGTGGTGGATGCCACGTCCGGCGCCGCGCGCATCCTGCAGGAGTACCTGGGGAAAGTACGCGTCAAGCCGCTCATCCCCCTCGGCACGTTCGGTACGCTGCACGGGCACAAGTGGCAGGTCATCGGCTTCCAGCAGCGAACCATGCGGGCCGAAGGGCACGACTACTCCTGGCGCGAGTACCTGCTGCGCAACCCGGAGCAGGGCTACCGCTACCTCACCGAGTACGACGGCCACTGGAGCGACGTGGCCCCGCTGCGCGGCGTGCCGGAGAAGAGCGGCGTGCTGGAGATGACGTACGCAGGCGAGACGTTCAAGCACTTCCAGACGGCGACGTCGCGCACCAGCTTCGTGCTGGGCGAGTTCCCCTGGCAGGTGCGGCTGGGCGACGAGGTGGAGGGGATGGACTACGTCAGCCCGCCCCGCATGCTCTCGCGCGAGGACGCGGACGGCGAGCAGACGTGGTCGGTGGGCGAGTACGTTACGGGAGATGCGGTCTGGCGCGCCTTCGGCCTGCCGGGCGAGCCGCCGAAGCCCAAGGGCGTCTTCGCCAACCAGCCGAACCCGAAGAAGGCTGGCCTGCGGTGGATCCGCACCGCCTTCGTACTCTCGGCCCTGCTGCTGGTGGGCGGCTGCCTGGCGCGCGTGTCCTCGGCCGGCCGCACGGTCACGGAGGAGCGCTTCGGCTACATTCCGGGCGGGCCCGCGGGGGGCGCGGTGGCGAGCAGCGAGTTCACGCTGGACGGCCGCACGTCGAACGTGGAGGTTGAGATTCGCACCAACCTGGACAACGGCTGGGGCTACTTCGACCTGGCGCTGATCGACGCGGAGCACGGCACGGCCAAGGAGGTGGGCCGCGAGGTCAGCTACTACCACGGCATGGACGAGGGCGAGTCGTGGTCCGAGGGCAGCGAGCACGAGTCGGTGACCATCCCCGAGGTGCCGCCCGGGCGCTACTTCCTGCGCATCGGCGTGGAGGCCCAGCAGCCGATGGGCTACACCGTGACCGTGAAGCGGGACGTGCCGGACGTGATCGCCTTCCTGGTGGTCTTCGTCCTCCTCGCCATCCCGTGGATCATCGCGGAGGTGGGGCCGTACTCGTTCGAGGTGGCGCGCTGGGCCGAGAGCGACCACCCCAAGACCAGCAGCTCCGACGACGACGACGACTGATGAGACGCATCCTCTACGTTCTGTACGCCGCCGGCCTCCTGGGCGCGCTGGGATGGACGGAGTACCGGGGGTGGGGCACCGAGCCCACCACCGAGGCCAAGGACGTGCCCCGCTCGGTGCGCAACAACCCCGGCGCCTACCGCCCGCACTACTTCTACGGCTCGGGCCGCTACCTCCACGGAAAGTGAGACACCGGTGAACTCTCCAGACTTCTTCAACCACCTGCTGGCGGCGCTCATCTACGCCGTGCTGGGCATCGTGATCCTGGTGCTCGGCTTCGTGCTGGTGGACAAGCTCACCCCCGGCTCCATGTGGGAGGAGCTGATGGTGAAGCAGAACGTCGCCCTGGGCGTCGCCACCGCCGGCATCGCCATCGGCCTCTCCATCGTCATCGCCGCCGCCATCGTCTGAGCGGTTCTCATCGGTAGATGGACGCGCATCCGCTCCGTCCGCCCGGTGGTCGCGTATCCACACCGCCCCCGCGTAGGGTGCGGACCTGCGTGTCCGTCCGTGCTCCCGCGGCACCGATGATCGCCTGACGCGCCGCCGTCGCTGGCTGCCATCGCCTCCGGCGCCTGGATGTTCGGCGGATGCGGTATCGCGGCTGAGAGGCGGAGGCACACGCCGGTGCCCCTACCGGCGTGCGGTGGCAGCGTGGTTCTCCATACGGCCGGGCGGGCGATGCTCTCCCGGCCGGCGTTCATCTTTCCCCTGGATCGAAGGCAGAGGGCGCGAGTGCAGATCGCGGTGCTGTTGACGGTGCTGCTGGTGGCGGCGTGCGGGCTGGTGTACGAGCTGGTGGCGGGCGCGCTCGCCAGCTACCTGCTGGGCGACAGCGTGATGCAGTTCTCCACGGTCATCGGCACGTACCTGTTCGCCATGGGCATCGGGAGCTGGCTCAGCCGCTTCGTGAAGCGCGGGCTGACGGCGCGGTTCGTGGCGGTGGAGCTGATGGTCGCCGTCGTGGGCGGCCTCTCCGCCGCGGTGCTCTTCCTGGCGTTCGCGTACACGGACGCGTTCCAGCTCCTGCTGTACGTGCAGGTCATCCTGGTCGGCACGCTGGTGGGCCTGGAAATCCCGCTGCTGATGCGCATCCTGCGTGACCGCTTCGAGTTCAGTGAGGTGGTCTCCAACGTCCTCACGTTCGACTACCTGGGCGCGCTGGGCGCCTCGCTGCTCTTCCCGCTGCTGCTCGTCCCGCATCTCGGCCTTGTCCGCACGGCGCTCTTCTTCGGCCTGGTCAACGCCGCCGTCGCGCTGTGGTCCACGTACCTCTTCCGCGACACGCTGCGAAACCTTCCTCGCCTCCGCGCCGCCTGCGTGGTCACGATGGTGCTGCTGGCGGCCGGGATGGCCGTGGCGGAGAAGGTCACGAAGGTGGCCGAGGAGAACGTGTATGCCGACGAGGTGATCTTCGCCCGCGACACGCGCTATCAGCGCATCGTGCTCACCGCGTGGAAGAACGACCTGCGGCTCTGGCTGAACGGCCATCTCCAGTTCTCGTCGCGCGACGAGTACCGGTACCACGAGGCGCTGGTGCACCCTGGGCTGGCGTCGCTGCCCGGCGCGCGGCGGGTGCTGGTGCTGGGCGGCGGCGACGGGCTGGCGGTGCGCGAGATCCTCAAGTATCCCGGCGTCGCGCAGGTCACGCTGGTGGACCTGGACCCGGAGATGACGCGCATCTTCTCCACCCACAAGCTGCTGTCGGACCTGAACCATCATTCGCTCACCGACCGGCGCGTCCACGTGGTCAACGCCGACGCGTTCGTGTGGCTGGACCGCGCGGGCGAGTTGTACGACTTCGTGGTCGTCGACTTCCCCGACCCCAACAACTACGCCATCGGCAAGCTGTACACGACGGCGTTCTACCGGCTTCTCAGCCGGCACGTGAGCCGTGACGGCATGGTGGTGGTGCAGAGCACGTCACCGCTCTTCGCGCGCACGGCGTACTGGAGCATCGTGAAGACGCTGCGCGAGGCCGGGCTGAACACCTTCCCCTATCACCTCTACGTCCCGTCGTTCGGCGAGTGGGGATTCGTGCTCGCGGGCCGCGGCGAGTACGCGCCGCCGTCCACCTTGCCGGCCGGGCTGCGCTACCTCACGCCATCCACCGTTCCGCTCCTCTTCCAGTTCCCCGCCGACATGCGCCCCCCGCAAGTCGAGGCGAACCACCTCAATAACCAGGTCCTCGTCCGCTATTACGGCAACGAGTGGGAGCAGTACAACCGGTGATGATGGACGGACGGGCGTTTCTGGAGATGAGGGGCGTGCTGGGGGGCGCCCCCTCCCCCGGCCCCTCCCCCGCAAGCGGGAGAGGGGAGACCAAAAGTGCGGGTGGTGAGGGTTGTGGTGGATGGAAGCTGGTGCGGTGCGGGTTCGCGCGTGTGGCCGATGCACCTGCGCTCGGCCGTTTCGATGCGCGGTTACGCTGCTTCGCCGCAACGGCAAACGGCGCTCCCGCGCGGAGCCCGGATCGTGCACCGAGGCCGGATCGCGCTCGGAGGCTGCGGAAACCGTGGAACAAGCTCCCCTCTCCCGCTTGCGGGGG
>DASRQW010000461.1 GCA_035696245.1 Longimicrobiaceae bacterium
ACTCGAACGAGGTGACCACGCCGAAGTTGCCGCCGCCGCCGCGCACGGCCCAGAACAGGTCCGAGTGGTCGCGCGAGTGGGCACGCAGCAGCTCGCCCGTGGCCGTCACCACGTCTACCGAGACCAGGTTGTCGACCGTCATCCCCAGGCTGCGGGTGAGCCAGCCGAAGCCGCCGCCCAGGGTAAGGCCCGCCACGCCGGTGGTGGAGTTGATGCCCAGCGGCGTGGCCAGCCCGAACGCCTGCGCCTCGCGGTCGAAGTCGGCCAGCGTGCAGCCGGGCTCCACGCGCGCCAGCCGGTGCCGCGGGTCGATGCGCACCGCGCGCATGGGCGACAGGTCGATCACCAGCCCGCCGTCGCACACGGCCTTGCCGGCGATGTTGTGGCCACCGCCGCGCACCGCCACCTGCACGCCGTGCTCCTGCGCGTACGCCACGCACGCGCGCACGTCGGCCGCGCCGCGGCACCGGGCGATGAGCGCGGGGCGGCGGTCGATCATGCCGTTCCACACGGCGCGCGCCGCGTCGTACTCGGGGTGCGACGGGCCCAGCAGGTCGCCGCGCAGGCGGGCGCGCAGCTCGTCGGCGCCGGGCGGCTCGGGTCCGGTCGCGCCGGGGATCACCACCCCCGTCAGGTCGATTCCCGCCGCGGTGGCGGCGGCCGTCTCTTCTATCGGCATCGTGTTTCCCTCTCCGTCCGGTGAGTACGTGTGCCCGCGATCCGCCCCTCGCGGGCGGATGGCGGCGTGGCGCGCGGCCCCGGCGGCGAGCGCGCGCGGGTCACGGGAGATGAGCTGCGGACGGTCGATGCGATGCGCACGGCACCTGATCGGGAGGGATGACGGCCGATGCGAAACGATGCCGGCGGCCGCCTCCGCGCGTGTCCCGGAGAGCGGCCGCCGCGCACGCCGGACGGCCCCCGGCGTACGTTTCGTACGATAGTGCGGCATCGCCCGCGAAGTCCAGCAAACCTTTGTGGCTACGCTGTTTAGTCGCGAAATGGAAGGGGCCGGACACGGGAGATGCACGGCATCGTCACGACGTGCGACGAGGCTCCGTCGCAGCGCCGGCGGACGGGCGCGCGCGCTCACTCCACCGGCTGCCCCGCGCGGCCGTCCGCGATGGGCTCGCCCGCCCACGCGGTGCGGATGCGGGAGGCGTCGGCGCCACCGGCGGCAACCGTGATGAACGCCGCTTTCTCCATCAGCCCCGTCTCCAGGATCTCCACCCGCCAGCGCGGATCGTCTTCGAAGACGGAGAGATGGCGCGGGTTGAGGTAGATGATGCGCGCGCGGGCCGGGTCGGCGTTCGTCTCCAGCAACCGCCCGGCGAAGGCGGCCACCGTGTCTGCTCCGAACGGGTTGTACAGGTAGAAGAGCGTCCCGTCCGCCGGGAGATGCTGGACGGCGTCGCCGCCCACGACGCGAGCTGTGGCGCGGCGGCGGAGGCGGCGCGCGGCGCGCTCGGCGACGGGCTCCACCAGCTCCAGGCCGACGACGCGGTTCCGCGGGTGCCTGCCCAGCCAGAAGTTCAGCACGCGCCCCTTGCCGCAGCCCACGTCCACCAGCACGTCGCGGGGGTGCACGGACAGGCGCGGGTCGCGGAAGAGGCGGGCGAGCGTGTCGTAGTGCGTGCTCTGCACCTGCACGGCGCCGCGGTCCGCGAACGGGTTCGGCACGCTCCCGCCGCACCACCCGCCCCAGCGGAGGTCGCGCGCCAGCTCCACGACGGGCCGCACGCCCATCCACTCCTCGCGCGCCCGGAACGCCCAGCGCTGCACCCGCGTCCGCGGCCGCGCCGCGTGCTTCAGGCGCACCAGCGCCGCCGCGATCCGCCAGCCCGCATCTCTAGTCTCCGCCACCTCTACCTCCTCTCCGGCCCGCGATCCCACACCATCCCAATCCGCATATCCGCCGAAGCGCCGCCGATCCGCGCATCGCCTGTCCCGCCTCGACGCCATCTACACGTCGAGCACCATCGATCGACATCGCCCACCGTTTTTCATCGGTAGATCGACATCCACCGATCCGCCCGGCCGGACCCCATCCCTCGCCTCCCGGCAGCAGGAAGAGCGATGAGCGCTGCTGCATCTACCGACAAACCGCGGTGGCCGTTGATCCGGGGCGGACGAGCCAAAGCGTATGCAGAGAGGCGGATGCCATGAATCGCACCCCTATGCGTCGGGAGATTCCCGGGTCTTCCGGCCCCCTTGGCGGAACGGGTGCGAGGGTGACCGGAGGCAATGCTCCAGTCACCCTGTCCGGCCATCGGCGACGGCCGGGAATCGCTACTTCTGCAAGCTCAGCTTTCGCCGGCCCTGCGGGCGGGGCCGCGGCGGGTGGGGCGGAGGATGTGGAGCGGGCGCGCGCCGGCCGGGCTGTCGCCCGTGACGATGCGCACCTCGGGCGGGGGGCCGTCCACGCGCGGCTGGATCTCGTCCAGCAGCCGCTCGGCGCGCGAGGCCACGGCGGTGGGAGCGCGGCTCTCGGCGGCGACGCGGGCCAGCAGCGTGGCTGCGAACGCCAGCCCCTCGGCGCGCATGAGCGTCTCGGCCACGGTCACCAGCGTTTCCCACGAGCCCTGCCGCGCCAGGCTGTCGTGCTCCTGCCCGGAAAGCTCCAGCAGCAGCGTGACCGCCTCGCGCAGGTCGCCCACCTCGCCGCGGGCGGCGGCGGCGTCGCGCAGGGCGCCGGCCAGAACGTGCGTGTCCGGCCCGTTGCGGGCGGCGTCCACGGCCTCGATCGCGTGGCGCCGCGCTTCGGGCACGCGCCCGGCCCGCGCCTCTGCCACGGCCAGGGCGCCCTGGCAGAACACCTGCTCGCCCAGGTCGCCCGCGCGCACGGCGGCGGCGAGGGCGGCGCCCAGGTCGTCGCGCGCCTCGGCCACGCGGCCGCCGTGCAGCAGGCTGGCGCCCCGCAGCGCGCGGAGGCGCTGGGCCAGGCGGTCGCGGCACGGGTCCGGCCCGTCGCCGCCGCACACCCAGTCCAGCGCCAGGCCGAACGATGCGGCGGCCTCGGCCCAGCAGCCGCGGGCGGCGCACAGGGCGAAGAGGGCGGGGGCGGCGCGGTCCAGCTCCTCGCGCCGCCCGTCCATGGCCGCCGTGCGCCAGGCCAGGCGCAGGTGCGGCACCTCGGGCACCAGCAGCGCCACGGCGCCCGCGGCCTCGGCCGGGTCGCGCAGGCGCTGCAGCGAGGCGGCGAGCAGCCCCAGGTAGTGCGACACCAGCTCGGCCTGCGCCTCGCCGCGCTCGCGGGGAAAGTCGTCCAGCTTGGCGGCGGCGGCTTCGCGCACGGGGGCGTGCAGCGCGAAGCGGTCGTCGCCGGTGCGGGCCAGCAGCCCGCGCCGCTCCAGCTCCTCCAGCGCGTCCCGGTCCGCCCCCGCGACGGCCAGCGCCGCGTCGGAGCCGAACGCGCCCGGCAGCAGCGACGCGCGCCGCACGGTGGACCGCAGGGGCGCCGGCATCAGCCGCCAGGCCAGCTCCAGCACCGCGCGGAACACGCGGCGCTCGGGGGCGGCGGCGGGATGGTAGATGTCGATGCCGTCCAGGTTGGTCTCCAGCTCGTGCAGCAGGTCGCGGCAGCGCGTGGGGCCCAGCTGCGCCGCCGCCATCTCCGTCGCCAGCGGGTGGCCCTGGAGAAGCTGGCAGATGCGCGCCACCACGGCGTCCTCCGCATCTCCCGCCGCCGTCCGCCCGCCGGACGACGCGCGCTCCACGAAGAGCTGCACGGCGGCAGAGGTGCCCATGCGCTCGGCGTCGGACCACTTGGGCACGCGCAGCGCCTCCACCTCCATCATCCACTCGCCCGGCCGGTGCAGCCGGTCGCGCGAGGTGGCCAGGACGCGCGCCTCCGGGGCGGCGTCGACCACGGCGGCGGCCAGGTCGGCGCCCACGGCCGAGCCGTCCACGCCGTCCAGCACCAGCAGCACGCGCTTGCGGCGCAGGTGCCGCAGCAGCGACACGCGCAGGTCTCCCCCGCCCGCGGGTGCGTCGCCCAGCGCGTCGGCGAGCTGCGCGTCCGCCTCAGCCGCGCTGGCGACGCCGCGCAAGGAGACGAAGACGGCGCCGTCGGCGAAGAGCTCGGCGGCCTCGTGCGCGGCCTCGATGGCGAGGCGCGTCTTGCCGCATCCCGCGGGGCCGCAAAGGGTGAGCAGCCGCGCATCCCTCAGCGTCCGCACCACCTCGCGCACCGTGGGGTCGCGGCCCAGCAGCGGCATGCCCACGCGCGGGAAGCCGCGCATCTCCCCCAGCCCGCTCCCGGCGCGCGGCGGCGGCGGAAGGGCGTCGCGGTAGCCCTCGGCCAGCGTCCACTCGTCGCCGTGCGCCGCCAGCAGGTGCCGGTCCACCAGGTGCACGACGGTGCGGCGGACGGAGCCGGGCAGGCCGCCGGTGCGCTCGCGCAGCCACTCCAGGAACCCCTCGGGCGCCTCCCAGCGCAGCAGGGTTCGCAGCCACACCCGCACGCCCTCGGGCGTGAGCGGGCGCAGGTCCAGCCGCTCGCGCAGGCCGATGTCCGGCGGCGACAGGTCCGGCCCGTCGTCGTCCGCCGCGTAGGCGAGGGCCACGGGGGCGCCGCGGCGGGGGCCGGCGAGGAGCGCGCGCAGGGCGGCCGCCGTGGGACGGTCCAGCTCCGCCGTGTCGTCGGCGCAGATGAGCAGGCCGGGGCCGCGGGTGACGTGCAGCGCGCGGCGGACGAGCGTGGCGGCCTCCACCGGCCCGGCGACGGACGGCGGGATCGCGTCCGGATCCTCCAGCGCGGCCCGCAGCGCGCCGTACGGCTCCGCCCGCAGCTCGGGGCGCCCGCGGACGCAGAGCACGCGCAGGCCGCGCAGCTCGCCCAGGGCGCGCGCCTCGGCCAGCATGCGCGTCCGCCCGCTGCCCGGCGCGCCGGCCACGCGAACCACGCCGCGGCGGGCCAGCGGCATCGCGTCAAGGAAGCGGTTCAGGCGGTCGACCTCGTGCACGCGCTCCACCAGCCGCTCGTCCTGCTGAAAGAGCGCCTGGGCCGCGCTGGCCGCGTCTGCCGCGACCACCTGGCCGCGGCCGGCGCGCTTGGCCTCGTACATCCGCCCGTCCGCCCGCTCGAACAGCGACTCGGCCGTGGTGCCGTCGTCCGGGAAGGTGGCGACGCCCACCGACACGCTCAGCGACAGCGGCGGCGTGCCCTGCAGCGGGGTCCCCGCGACCTCGGCCAGCAGGCGCTGG
>DASRQW010000462.1 GCA_035696245.1 Longimicrobiaceae bacterium
GTGCCCGCGCCCGCATCCCGCATCCCGCATCCCCGCATCTCCCGCATCGAACGCGACCCATCCCCGTTGCGGTAATCTCACCCGCCCCCCCTCATCTCCCGCCTCCGAAGTCGATTTTCGTCGCCGCGGCATCGGTCCTGCCATAGGTCGCGGCGGCGCGGGGATTTAACCATCCCCTCGGGCGCCGAGAACCGCCAGCTTGGCGGAGCAGGGCAGGTCCTCACCCCAATCCCACGGAGCGGGCGGTGGAAGACGAAACGACGCGGCGCTCCACGGGAGTTCCCGGTCTGGACGAGGTGCTGCACGGCGGGCTGATCGCGAAGCGGGCGTACCTGGTGCGCGGCGGGCCGGGCACGGGCAAGACCACGCTGGGCCTCCACTTCCTGCGCGCCGGCGTGCAGGCGGGCGAGGCGGCGCTGTTCATCGCCCTGGAGTCGTCGCCGTCGCAGCTCCGGGCCGACGCGGCGGGGCAGGGGTTCGACCTGGAGGGCGTGACCTTCCTGGACCTGAGCCCCACGCGCGAGTTCTTCGCCGAGAGCCGCAGCTACGACATCTTCTCGCCCGCCGACGTGGAGCGCGACCCCACCACGCAGCAGATCGTGCAGGCGGTGCACGAGGGCAAGCCCGGCCGCGTGTTCGTGGACGCGGTGACCACGCTGCGCTACCTGGCGCCCGACCTCTTCCAGTTCCGCAAGCAGGCGCTCTCGTTCGTGCGCTACCTGGTGGAGCACGGCGCCACGGTGCTGCTCAGCTCCGAGCCCACCACCAGCGTTCCCGACGACGACCTGCGCTTCATGGCAGACGGCATCATCGACCTGGACACCTCGCCCTTGCACGGGGTGCTGCGCCGCAGCCTGAGCGTCACCAAGTTCCGCGGGTCGGACTTCGAGGGCGGCGGCCACTCCATCCGCCTCACCGGCACCGGCATGGAGGTGTACCCGCGCCTGGTGCCCGTGGCCCACGAGCGCGAGTTCGTTCCCGAGGCCATCCCTTTCGGCGTGCTGGAGATGGACGAGATGCTGGGCGGCGGGCTGGAGCGCGGCACGATCACCATCATCAGCGGGCCCAGCGGGGTGGGGAAGACCACCGTGGGCATGCAGTTCATGAAGGAGGCGGCCAGCCGCGGCGAGCGTTCGGTGGTGTATGCCTTCGAGGAGCAGCGGGAGACGCTGCTGGAGCGCTGCGACAGCATCGGCATTCCCGCCCGCGAGATGATCGCGCAGGGCACGCTGTCGGTGGTCGTGGTGGAGCCGCTACGCTTCTCGCCCGGCGAGTTCGCGGTGATGGTGCGGCGCGAGGTGGAGGAGCGCAGCGCGCGGGTGGTGATGATCGACGGGATCTCCGGCTATCGCCTCACCCTGGCCGGCGACGACATGGTGAGCCACCTGCACAGCCTGGGACGCTACCTCAAGAACATGGGCGTGACCGTGCTGCTCATGAACGAGCTGCACAGCATCACGGGCGAGTTCCGCGCGACCGACGCGGGCATCAGCTACCTGTGCGACAACCTGATCTTCCTGCGCTACCTGGAGCTGGACGGCGAGCTGCGCAAGGTGATCGGCGTGCTCAAGAAGCGCATCACCGACTTCGAGAAGACGCTTCGGGAGATTCGCATCACGCCCGGCGGCCTTCGCGTGGACGAGCCGCTCCGCGGGCTGCGCGGCGTGCTGACCGGCACCCCCGAGCCGCTGGCGCAGGACGGGGGGATACAGCGTTGAGGCGCCCTTGAGCCGCGTGCTCCTGCTCCTGGACCAGAAGGAGAACCAGCGGCTCCTGGCCGAGTTCCTGGAGCTGTCGCACGACGTGGCCGTCGCGGCGGGCGACGGCGCGCTGGACGAGCCCTTCGACCTGTGCGTGGTGGACGGGCGGGCGCTGGACCGCGCCTGGGAGCGCGTGCAGGCACGCAAGGCCGCCGAGGAGCCGCTCTTCCTGCCCGTCCTGCTGCTCACCTCGCGGCCCGGGGTGAAGATGGTCACCCGCCACGTGTGGCAGGCCGTGGATGAGCTGATCGTCTCGCCCGTGGAGCGGCACGAGCTGCTGGCGCGGGTGGAGGTGCTGCTGCGCGCCCGCTCGCAGTCGCTGGAGCTGCGCCGCCGGGCAGACGAGGCGCGCGAGGCCGCCCGCACCCGCGACGAGGTGCTGGCAGTGGTCTCGCACGACCTGCGCAACCCCATCAACCTCGTGCTCACCAGCAGCTCCTTCGTGCTCGACATCCTGGGCGTGCCCGATCCCGTTCAGCGCGAGCAGCTGGACCTGATCAAGCGCGCCGCGGGGCAGATGAGCAGGTTGATCCAGGACCTGCTCGACGTGTCCACCATCGAGGCGGGCAAGCTGCCCATGGAGGCGCACCCCCAGACCGTGGAGTCGCTGATGGAGGAGGCGTGCGAGATGTTCGCCACGCCCGCCGCCGCGCGCCGTGTCGCGCTCTCGTGCCACAACCCGGCAGACTCGGTGCGGGTGATGGCCGATGCAGGCCGCGTGTCGCAGCTCTTCGGCAACCTGCTGGGCAACGCGCTGAAGTTCACGCCCGACGGCGGCGAGATCCGCCTCGCCGCGGTGCCCGACGGCGCCTTCGTCCGCTTCTCCGTGGCCGACACGGGCAAGGGTATCGAGCCGGACGAGCTGCCGCACGTCTTCGAGCGCTTCTGGCAGGCGCGGCGGACGGGCGAGGGCAGCGCCGGCCTGGGCCTCGCCATCTCCCGCGGCATCGTGAACGCGCACGGCGGGGAGATGTGGGTGGAGAGCGAGCTGGGGAACGGCACCACCTTCTTCTTCACCCTTCCGCTGGCGACCGCCGGCGGCGAAGGCGAGCCCGCGGATGCGGACGTCTCGTCCGAGCGCCGGAGGGGCGGCGATGCGGAGGACGCAGCTTCGGCGGGTTGATCGGAGGGTGTGACGTCCGCCCTGTGGCCAAAGCCCAGGCTACGACGGCACGAAGCCCGGCTGCGTGAGCTTCGGATTCGGCATGGAGGCGCTCGGACTTCGGTGATGCCGCTTCGGAAGCGACGAAGGTGCTGCGGATGAGAAAACGCGCGGAGCTTTCCTCTGCCGTGGAGCAGCCTGCGCAGGCAGGCTTCGCGCTTTCGTAGCCGCGGCTTCAGCCGCCCCCGGCGTGATGCCGCCGAAAAGCGAACCGGGCCGGCCCGCCCATCTGCGGCCCGGCCCGGTTCTCGTCGTGCTTCGGGAGATAGGACGATGCGCATCTCCCGTCATCGCTCGCTTCGGCTCACGCGGCCGTCCCTCCGAACCCCCGCGTCGCCTGCACCTCCGCGCGATACGCATCTACCTGCCGCGCGACTTCCGCCGCGTCCCAGCGGATGCCTGGCTGCGTGGCCATCATCTCCGCAACGGCCGGCGCGACGGAGAGGCCGCCGTCTTCCGCCTCGTAGAACAGGTGCAGGCGGCGGATGAGCACGTCCGAGAGCGTGATCGCCATCTCCGCGCGGACCGAGTGCGGCACCTCGGCCCAGATGTAGTGCCGGCCCTCTACAAGGCGTGCACCGAGGGACGAATCGGCGCGGACCTCCTCCAGCAGCGCGTCCGCATCTTCCCCGCGCGCGCGCGCGAGGTGCAGGCCCACGTCGTCGCCCATCCCCAGCTCCGCCGCCTCCCGGCGGATGCGCGCCTCGAAAGCCGCGTAATCGCCAAGGGGTGCGCCGGGTAGCGGCAGGTCCGCGGTGAGCGACCACGACGACACCGTCACGCCCTCCGCGCGGAGGATGCGTGCGGCGGCGTCCGTCGCCTGCTTCGCCATCACTCGGTACGTCGTCAGCTTTCCGCCCGCGATGTTCAGCAGGCCCGACGGGTCGCGCCAGATCTCGTGCTCGCGCGACGTGGCGCTCGCCGCCAGCCCGCTGCCCTTCGTCGCGGGCGCGAGCAACGGCCGGATGCCCGCCCACGTGCTCACCACGTCCGCGGCCGTCAGCTTCGCGTCCGGGAAGATGCCGTTCGCGGAATCCAGCAGGTAGCGCACGTCGTCGTCCGTCGCGGCCACATCCGCCGGGTCGCCTTCGAAATCGGTGTCCGTCGTGCCCACGTACGAGAAGTCGCCCCACGGCAGCACGAACATCACCCGCCCGTCCACCGGCGACGGGAAGGTGATCGCGTGCCGGTTGGCGAGACGGGCGTGCGGCACCATGATGTGCACGCCCTTGGTAGGCCGCAGCCTGGGCTGGGCCGACGGATCGGCAAGCCGCCGGACCGCGTCGCTCCACGGTCCCGCGGCGTTGACGACCACGCGCGCCCGCACCTCCACCGTGGCACCGGTGAGCCGGTCGCGCACGCGGGCGCCGCGCATCGCCCCATCTTCCTCGATGAACTCGAAGACCTCCCCGTAGGACACGACGGCCGCGCCGCTCTCGTGCGCGCCGCGGGCGTTCGCAAGCGTGAGTCGGGCGTCGTCCACCGCCGCGTCGTAGTAGAGCGCGGCACCGCGAACGGTGTCGCGCCGCAGCCCCGGCTCCGCTTCGGCGACGGCGGCGCGGCCCAGCATGCGGTGCGGGCGGATGTTGCGGAAGAGGGAGAGGAGGTCGTACAGCCACATCCCCGCCTGCAGCTTGCGGAAGTCGACGGGGCCGCCGCGGAAGACGGGGAAGAGGAACTCCTGGGGATGAACGAGATGCGGCGCCAGGCTCAACAGCCGGCGCCGCTCCGCGCTCGCCTCGAAGACCAGGCGCAGGTCGCCCGTCTCCAGGTAGCGGATCCCCCCGTGCACCAGCCGCGACGAGCGGCTGCTGGTGCCCCGGCCTATGTCTCCCGAATCGACCAGCGCCACCCGCAGCCCGCGCCCCGCCGCGTCGCGCGCGATGCCCGCGCCCGTTATGCCGCCGCCCACGACGAGCAGGTCCCACGTCTCGCCCGCCAGCGCGGTCCAGTGCTCCCGCCGCGCCTCGGCCGAGAAGGGGGGGAAGGCGGGCTCGGCGCTCACGGGCTCGTCCAGCGTCAGCCCAGGTCGGTGAAGCCGAGCGCCTTGAGCAGCGAGCCGAACGACACGTCGCTGTGGCTGAGCACGAACACGCCCTCGAAGGTGGTGTCCAGGAAGGTGAAGTCCGTCTCGATCATCAGCCCGTCGGGCGCGTCGGCGTCCAGTTGCGCGCGGTCGATCTCCAGGAGCTGCGGCGTGCCGATCATCACGCCCTTGCCCAGGAAGCTGCCCAGCACGCCCACGTACGCCGCGCAGACGATGTTGCCCATCTCGTTCAGCGCGGACCTCTCCAGCGGCCCCACCTCCACGTGGGCGGAGGGGTCGCGGCGCAGCATGAGCGCCACCATCCGCAGCGCGGTGTCCTTGGTGAGGATCAGCGACGCGCGCTCGCCGCCGTGCTCCGAGACGCCCTCGATGGGCACCGCCACGATCACCAGCGGCCCCCCGCCGGGAATGGTCTGCGACGTCTCCTGGCCGGGCACGAACTGGATGCGCGGCACCGAGATCATCACCGTGAGGCCGGTCAGCGCCGACAGGTTGGTGGCCGCGTGGCCCGCGCCGATATTCACGACCTCGCGGATCGCGTCGAGCTGCATGGGGGTGACTGGCGTGTCGTTCTTCATCTTCTCGCTTCGGCGTTCCGCTGTGCGTTTCTGGGTGGAGCCGGCGTGCGCAGCCGCACGGACCGGGCCGCGGGGGGCGAGGCGCGTCGGCCCGCCTGCTGATCTATGGGGCTACAGGCGCGGCACGGTCACGCCCACCTGGCCCTGGTACTTGCCCTTGCGGTCGGCATAGCTGACGTCGGGCGGCGAGTCGGACTCGAAGAAGATCACCTGCGCGATCCCCTCGTTGGCGTAGATGCGCGCGGGAAGCGGCGTGGTATTGGAGATCTCGAGCGTAACGAATCCTTCCCATTCTGGCTCGAAAGGAGTTACGTTCGTAATTATACCGCAACGCGCGTACGTGCTTTTCCCGACACAAAGTGTCATTACATTCCGCGGGATGCGGAAGTATTCGACGGAGCGGGCGAGGGCGAACGAGTTGGGGGGCACGATGCAGACGTCGCCCTCGAAGTTCACGAACGACTTGTCGTCGAAGTTCTTGGGGTCGACGATGGCGTTGTTGACGTTGGTGAAGATCTTGAACTCGCGGGCCACCCGCATGTCGTAGCCGTAGCTCGACACCCCGTACGAGATGGTGCCCTTCCGGACCTGCGCGTCCTCGTACGGCTCGATCATCCCGTGCTCGCGGGCCATGCGGCGGATCCAGTGGTCGGGCCGTATGCTCATGGGGCTGGCAGGGGGTTGAAGGGAGCACCCGGGGCCGGCAGGGCGCCGAACCTTTCCCGTAGGAACGGGGTCTGCGGATGCGTGCACGGGGTGGCTCGCAGGGCGGGGAAGCTATGCCCCCGCAACCCCCGCGGCAAGAGCGGAAAAGCGCCCCGGCCCTGCTTGACACCCCGCGTGGGCGGGCAGTATCTTGGGCCGTCCGCTTCCAAGTGAACGATTTCACAAACTCCGTCCGGGAGCCGCGCAGACGATGCTTCGCCCCTACCTGCCCGTGCTGATCATGCTCGCGCTGTCGGTTGCGCAGGCGATCGGTATGGTGATCCTCTCCACCGTGCTCAGCCCCGGGCGGGCGACCAAGGTGAAGGGCTCGCCGTACGAGTCGGGCATGGTGCCGCTGGGCAGCACGCGCGAGCGCTTCTCGGTCAAGTTCTACGTCGTGGCGATCCTGTTCATCGTCTTCGACGTGGAGACGGTCTTCCTGCTGCCCTGGGCCGTGTCGCTGCGGCAGCTGGGGTGGGCGGGGTTCGCCGCCGCGGGGATCTTCATCTTCATCCTCACGGTCGGCCTGGTCTACGAGTGGAAGAAGGGAGCGCTGGAATGGGACTGAACGAACCGGGCTCGCTGCCCGTTCACGACGATACGGACGCGCCGCAGGGCGACATCTTCTCCGGCAGCCCGACCTTCCTGACCACCAAGCTCGACGCGGTGGTCAACTGGGCCCGGCGCCAGTCGCTGTGGCCCATGCCGTTCGGCACCGCCTGCTGCGCCATCGAGATGATGGCCACCGCCGCGGCGCGCTACGACCTGGCGCGCTTCGGCATGGAGCGCATGAGCTTCTCGCCGCGCCAGGCCGACCTGCTCATCTGCGCCGGCCGCGTGCCGTACAAGATGGCGCCGGTGCTGCGGATGATCTGGGAGCAGATGCCCGAGCCCAAGTGGTGCATCTCCATGGGCGCCTGCGCCAGCTCCGGCGGCGTGTTCGACGTCTACAGCATGGTGCAGGGCATCGACACCATCATCCCGGTCGACGTCTACGTGCCCGGCTGCCCGCCCCGCCCGGAGGGGCTGATGTACGGCATCCTGCTCATCCAGGAGAAGATCAAGAACTCCGCGGCCACCTCGCGCGCCGAGTGGCGGGCGACCGACGACCTGCCGGAGAACGAGAGCTACCTCCCGGACGAGATCGTGGAGCATGTCACGGCGCCGTTCGGCAACTCGACCAAGCAGAACCGCTCGAGCGGCCTGGTGTCCACCGGCGCCGTCGTGCGGGCCTCCGACCGGCGGCCGTAGGGCGCCCGACGACATGGCAAACGACTTCAAGAAGGGCCTTGAAGGCCTGGACCAGGGCCCGGCCGCGCAGTCCGCGCCGGAGCCGGACGTGGTCCCGCCCGCGGGCGACCTGCCGCCGCACCCCAGCGTGGACGCGCTCCGCGAGCGCTTCGGTGACGACGTCCTCCGTCACGAGGTTGTCGCGGGCGACGAGCACATCGTCTACATCCGCGCCGGGAACAACCTCGCGATCCTCACCTGGCTGCGCGACGACCCGGCGCACCGGTACGACTTCCTGCAGGACGTGACCGCGGTCGACTACGGCGGCGGACGCATGATCCAGGTCGTCTACCAGCTCTGGTCGACGGTCCACAAGCGGCAGCTGCGCCTCAAGGCCGAGCTGCCGCTGGACGCGCTGGAGATCGACTCGGTCTACCACCTGTGGCGGGCGAGCGACTGGCTGGAGCGCGAGGTGTTCGACATGTTCGGCGTCGTCTTCCGCGGGCACGCCGACCTGCGCCGCATCCTGATGCCCGAGGCGTATGCCGAGGGGCACCCGCTGCGGAAGGACTTCCCGCTGCGCGGGCGCTTCACGCGGGCCGAGCAGACGCGGCGCGCGCTTTCCATGCGCACCGAAGACCACTACTCGCCGCAGGAGCTGGAGATCGCGCACATGCTCAACCAGCCGCTGCCGGGCCCGTTCGACGGCGCCGAGGCGGCCGGCGGGCAGGGCCAATTCGGGGGCATGGGAGGAGCGGGCTGATGGCACTCAGAAGGGTCGTCTACAACGTCACGCGCAACCCGGAGCTCTCTTCCGGCGGCAGCCTGGTCCACGCGCCCATCATGCCCGTGCAGGGCGAGGCCGTGCGCGCGCACGAGGACATCGCCGGCGAGCACATGCTCATCAACATCGGCCCGCAGCACCCGGCCACGCACGGCGTGCTTCGCCTGGTGCTGGAGCTGGACGGCGAGACGGTGGTGCGCTGCATCCCGCACATCGGCTATCTCCACTCGTCGTTCGAGAAGCTGGGCGAGTACCGCGACTGGAACCAGGTCGTGCCGCTCACCGACCGCATGGACTACCTGGCGCCGCTGATCTACAACTGCGCCTACGCCATGTCGGTCGAGAAGATGATGGGCATCGAGGTCACCGAGCGCTGCAAGGTGGTCCGCCTCATCTGCATGGAGCTGGACCGCATCTTCAGCCACCTGCTGTGGCTGGGCACGACGGCCATCGACCTGGGCGCCTTCACCGTCTTCCTGTACACGTTCCAGCAGCGCGAGCTGATCTACGACCTGCACGAGACGTTCACGGGTGCGCGGATCACCACTTCGTCCACCCGCATCGGGGGGATGATGGCGGACCTGCCGGCGGGGTGGATCGAGCAGCTGCAGAGCTTCCTCAAGGGCTTCCCGCGCGTCATCGACGAGGTCGAGACGCTGCTGACGAACAACGCCATCTGGATCGGGCGCACGCAGGGCGTGGGCTCCATCAGCGGCGACGACGCGATCAACTTCGGCCTCTCGGGGCCCAACCTGCGCGCGTCGGGGGTGGACTACGACATCCGCAAGGACCGGCCGTACTACGGCTACGAGACGTACGACTTCGACGTCCCGGTGGGCGAGCACGGCGACATCTACGACCGCTACCTCTGCCGGATGGAGGAGATGCGGCAGAGCGTGCGCCTGCTCCACCAGTTCATCGAGCGGCTGCCGGGCGGCTCCATCAACGTGGACGACCCGCGCGTGATCCTGCCGCCCAAGACGGCGGCGATGAACGACATGGAGAGCATGATCCACCACTTCAAGGTGGTCATGGAAGGCGTCCGCGCCCCGGTGGGCGAGTCGTGGTTCTCGGTCGAGTCCTCCAAGGGTGAGCTGGGGATGTACGTGGTCTCGGACGGAGGCAGCAAGCCGGTGCGCTGGCGCGTGCGCGGCCCCTCGTTCATCAACATCGCCGCGCTGCCGCACATGATCGAGGGGGCGCTGCTCTCCGACGTGATCGCGGTGAACGCGTCGCTCGACATCGTGCTGGGAGAGATCGACCGATGAGCGGCCACGCTTCCGCTGCAGAGCAGACCGACCCGACCTCGTGGCCCACGGCCGTGGCGAACCCCGGCTACGCGGGCGACACGGGCGAGTTCCCGCAGCTCACCGAAGACGACATCCGCGGGCTGACCTACGTGGGCCTCCGTCCGCGCGACGGCGGGCATGCCTCGGTCGCCGGCACGCTGCCGTACCAGGTCGCGGAGAAGCGTCCGGCGGACCCGATCTTCGTCGGAGAGTACGAGGAGCGCCTGGTGAAGGTGCTCTCGCGCTACCCGGACCGGCAGGCGGCGCTGCTCCCCGCGCTGCACATCGCCCAGGAGATCCGCGGCCATCTCTCGGCCGAGACGATGGACGAGGTGGCGGAGCGGCTCCAGCTTCCGCCGGCGTACGTGCGCGGCGTGGCGACCTTCTACACCATGTACAACCTGGGCCAGGTCGGTAAGTACCTGATCCAGGTCTGCACCAACATCTCCTGCAACCTGTGCGGTGGCGACGCCGTGTTCGAGGCGTTCCTGGACGCCACGGGCGCCGACGCGGGCGCCGTGTCGGACAACGGGCTGTGGACGGTGATGGAGGTGGAGTGCCTGGGCGCCTGCGGCTTCCCCACGGTGGTGCAGATCAACGACCGCTTCTTCGAGAACGTTCGGCCCGAGGACGTCCCGGCGATCCTCGCGCGGCTGACCTAGAGGTCACGATGGCCTATCCATACCGCCACCCCAGCGAGACCCTCGTCCTCTCCCAGTATTTCGGGGACCCCGAGGCGCGCACGCTCAAGGGGTGGGAGGCGCGCGGCGGCTACCAGGCGCTGCGCAAGGCGCTGGGGATGAGCCCCGGCGACATCGTCAACGTCGTGAAGGCCAGCGGCCTCCGCGGGCGCGGCGGGGCGGGCTTCCCCACGGGCGTGAAGTGGAGCTTCATGCCGCAGGCGTCGGAGAAGCCGCACTATCTCCTCTGCAACGCGGACGAGAGCGAGCCGGGGACGTTCAAGGACCGCGAGCTGATCCGCTGGACGCCGCACGCGCTGGTGGAAGGCTGCCTCCTGGGCGCCTACGCGATCCGCGCCAAGCACGCGTACATCTACATCCGCGGCGAGTTCTTCGAGCCCGCGCAGATCCTGGCGCGCGCCATCGAGGAGGCGTACGCGGCCGGGTACGCGGGCAAGGACGTGATGGGCAGCGGGCACGACCTGGACATCACGCTCCACCTGGGCGCCGGCGCGTACATCTGCGGCGAGGAGACGGGGCTGATGAACTCGCTGGAGGGCCGTCGCGGCGAGCCGCGGCTCAAGCCGCCCTTCCCGGCGGTCTCCGGCGCCTTCGGCAAGCCCAGCACCATCAACAACGTGGAGACGCTGATCGCCGCCGTGCACATCGTGCAGAACGGCGCCGACTGGTACAAGCAGTGGGGCACCGAGAAGAGCACCGGCACCAAGCTGTTCTGCGTGTCAGGACACGTGAAGCGGCCCGGCAACTACGAGGTTCCGCTGGGCTTCAACTTCAAGGAGTTCATCTACGACGTCTGCGGCGGCACGCCCAACGGCAAGGCCATCAAGGCGGTGATCCCCGGCGGCTCGTCGGTGCCCATCCTGACGGCCGACGAGCTGGACATCGGGATGGACTACGAGGCGATGGCGGCGGCGGGAACGATGCTGGGCTGCGGGTCGGTCATCATCATGGACGAGACGACCGACATCGTGAAGCAGGTGCGCCGGATGGTCGACTTCTACTCTCACGAGAGCTGCGGCCAGTGCACGCCCTGCCGCGAGGGCACGACGTGGGCGGCCAAGATCCTCCGCCGCATCGAGAACGGCCGCGGGCAGCCGGACGACATCGAGACGCTTCTGCAGATCTCCGACAACATGTCGGGCAAGACGATCTGCGTGCTGTCGGATGCCGCCGCGGCGCCGATCACGTCGTCGATCCAGAAGTTCCGGCACGAGTACGAGGCGCGTATGGGCGCCGGCGCCCCGGTCCTGGCGGGTGTTCGGTAGATCGGAACACGCCCGCTGACGTGTGTCGCCGGGAAGAGGACGCTGCGCGGTGTGTGGCTGTAGATGGCGGGACCGCGCGGGAGATCGCGCTTCATCCGGGTAGAGACGGGCCTTCACGGCCCTGGCTGAAGTCATACGAGGAGGCCCCTTGGCCGAAGAGACGACCGCGATCGAGACGGTGACCTGCACCATCGACGGCATGGAGATGACCGTTCCCAAGGGAACGCGCATCATCGACGCCGCGGCGATGGCGGGCATCGACGCGCCGCACTACTGCTACCACCCGGGCCTGAGCTCGCCGGCCCAGTGCCGCATGTGCCTGGTGGAGGTGGAGAAGGTGCCCAAGCTGGTGCCCGCGTGCACCGGCCAGGTGGCCGACGGCAACGTGATCCGCACGCAGAGCGAGAACGCGCTCAAGGCGCGCGAGGGCGTGCTGGAGTTCTACATGGTCAACCACCCGCTCGACTGCCCGGTCTGCGACCAGGCGGGCGAGTGCAAGCTCCAGGACTACATCTCGGCCGAGGGGCCGGCGATGGGGCGCCTGAAGGAGCCCAAGCGGGTGCTGGGCCGCGACGACTTCGGCGGCGACGTGCTCTTCTACGCGGACCGCTGCGTCATGTGCACGCGCTGCGTGCGCTTCATGCGCGAGGTCGCGCAGGACGAGCGCCTGGGCGTCGTCCAGCGCGGCAGCCGCAATGTCATCGACACCTTCTTCGACGAGGGTCTCGACGGCAACCTGTGGGCGGACAACATCGTCGACATCTGCCCGGTCGGCGCGCTGGTCAGCAAGGACTTCCTGCACAAGGCGCGGGCGTGGGACCTGGACCGGACGCCGTCCGTCTGCCCCAACTGCACGCAGGGCTGCAACATCCGCCTGGAGACGCGCGACAACCAGGTGATGCGCATCAAGCCGCGGCCCAACGAGGAGGTCAACTCGCACTGGATGTGCGACTTCGGCCGCCTCAACTACCAGTGGATCAACCGTGGCGGCCGCATCGAGGCCCCGCTCGTCCGCGACGCGTCGGGCCGCCTCTCTCCCGTCTCGTGGTCCGAGGCGCTGACCAAGCTGGCCGATGCGCTCCGCGGCTCGCGGGCCGGCGCGAAGGCAGTCGTCTCGCCCTTCATGGCGAACGAGGACATCGGCGCGCTCCGCCGGGTGATGGAGCAGGTGGGCGGCGGCAGCGGCGTCTTCCGCGTGGAGACGGGCGAAGAGGTGACGCTGCCCGGCTTCCCCAGCCTCAAGCTGCGGACGGACCGCGCGGCGAACGTGCACGGCGCCGAGGCTTTCGGCTTCACTCGCACGGGCGACGCGGACGGCAACGGCGGCATCGCCGACCTCTCGTCCTTCGACGGCACGCTCTTCGTGCTGGGCGACGAGCTGGCGGACGTGGATGCGACGTTCGGCGCGTCCGCCGGGCTGTTCGTCTACGTCGGGCACTTCCTCGCCCCGGCCGCGCGCAACGCGCATTTCGTCCTTCCCGCGACCACGTTCGCGGAGATGGAGGGCACGTTCACCAACGTGCAGCGCCGTGTGCAGCGCTTCTGGCCTGCGCTTCAGGTTCCGGGCATGGCGCGCCCCGCGTGGCAGATCCTGGGCGTGCTGCTCGCCGGCATCGGCGACGAGGGTGCTCCGGGCACGGCGGCGGATGCGTTCCACGCGCTGGGCAGCGTGCGGCCGGAGTTCGGCACGCTCCAGTGGGCGGACCTGGGCGCCGGGGGCGCGCTGCTTCCGCAGCCGGCGGCGGTGGGCGCGGGAACGCAGGGCTGACGAATCGGATCGAGCCCGCTCTCCGTCGACGAACGATCGGAGGGCGGGGCGGGGAAGGCCGGCGGGTCCGGCCTTTCCGCTTTTGACGGCGAGCAAGGGGACGCATCCGCTCCGGCGGTCACCTCTTAACCCAACGCGAGAATGCAGGCCGTAACCAACTCGAACTTGCACGACCTGGGCGACACCTCCTTCATCGTCTTCTCGACGATCAAGGTGCTGGTGGTGTTCCTGGTGCTCCTGGTCGTCGTGGCGCTCCTCACGCTGCTGGAGCGCAAGATCAGCGCGTGGATGCAGGACCGCCTGGGCCCCAACCGCGTGGGCTGGCAGGGCCTGGGCCAGCCGGCGGCCGACGGGCTGAAGAACATCCTCAAGGAAGAGACGCACCCGACGGAGTCGAACCGGGTCTTCTTCACCCTGGCGCCCATGCTGTCCATCATCCCCGCGATGGTCACCTTCGCGGTGATCCCGTTCGCGGCGCCGCTGCCCACGCGCTGGGGCGTGGTGCCCATGGTGGTGGCGGACCTGCCCATCGGGGTACTCTTCCTGCTCGCGTTCTCGTCGCTGGGCGTGTACGGCATCGTGATCGCCGGGTGGGCCAGCTACAACAAGTACGCGCTGCTGGGCGGCCTTCGCGCCGGCGCGCAGATGATCTCGTACGAGATCGCGCTGGGCCTGTCGCTGATGAGCGTCTTCTTCGTCACCGGCAACGTGTCGCTGAGCCAGATGGTGTGGCAGCAGCAGGAGATGCACGTGCCGTTCGGCATCTCGCTGGCCGTCTCGTTCTTCTTCTTCTTCATCTCGTCGTTCGCCGAGACCAACCGCCTCCCCTTCGACCTCCCCGAGGCCGAGTCGGAGCTGGTGACCGGCTACCACACCGAATATTCGTCGATGAAGTTCAGCATGTTCTTCATCGCCGAGTACTCGCACGTGCTCACGGTGTCGGCGCTGATGGCCACGATCTTCTGGGGCGGGTGGGACATCCCGTTGCTCCAGTCGGACAACATGTACGGGATGGCGAACGGCCACTGGGTGGGCCACGCGCCGAGCGTGCTGATCACCATCGCGACGCTGCTCATGTTCTTGGCGAAGACGTTCATCTTCATCCTGATCTTCATGCTGGTGCGCTGGACGGTGCCGCGCTTCCGCTACGACCAGGTGATGGACCTGGGGTGGAAGATCATGCTGCCCGCCGCCCTCGTGGCCGTGGTCGCGACCGCGGCCACGGTGCTGGCGCTCGACTCGTACGGCATCGAGCCCGCGGGCCTGTATGGGCCCAAGCTGGGCGGCCACGCGTGGCTGCCGGTGTACGGGCTGACGCTGACGGTGGTGAACGTGGCGATGCTCGCCATCGTGCTGTGGATCATGGACCGCGGGCGGACCCTGGTGGGCACCGGCTCGCTCGACGAGAAGCGGGAGCGCGCGCGGGAGCTCGCACGCGCCCGCGCCGCCCGCCACCAGCTCGCAACCGGCAGGAACGTCTAATGGCAGGCACTACCCGCGTGATGAAGCGCCCGGTGCGGAAGTCGTCGTACATCCGGGCCACGCTCCAGGGCATGGCGCTCACCTTCCGGCACATGGTGAAGGCGGGCGACAACAAGACCGTCACCATCCAGTACCCGGACGAGAAGAAGCACATCTCGCCCCGGTGGCGCGGCACGCACGTGATGGAGACGCACGAGGACGGCCGCCCCAAGTGCGTGGCGTGCGGCCTGTGCCCCACCATCTGCCCCGCCAACTGCATCAAGCTGGTGCCGGGCGAGGACGACCAGGGCAACCGCTACCCGATCGTGTACGAGATCGACGAGTTCCGCTGCATCTTCTGCGGCATGTGCCAGGAGGTGTGCCCGGTGGAGGCCATCCACGTGGGCCAGCACTACGAGAACGCCGAGTACACGCGCAGCAACTTCGTGTACGACCTGGAGCGGCTGATGGCGCAGACGCACCCGTCCACCCTGCTCTGGGACCCCTCGGACCCGGCGGGCGAGTAACGATCCGAACGACCGCCGCACCGCATCGACCGTAGATGCGGGGCGGCGGAGTCGCGGCCCCGCGGCGGGCGCGGCGCACGACTGTGGCACCACGCGACGAACTTCGTCCCACGGACCGATGATTCAAGCTCTCTTCTGGCTCTTCGCCATCCTCGCCGCCTCGTCGGCGCTGCTGATGGTGACGCGGAAAAGCCCCGTCGCCAGCGCGATGTGGCTGATCGGCACCTTCTTCTGCCTGGCGGCCATCTACACGCTGCTCGGGGCCTACTTCATCGGGATCATCCAGATCCTGGTGTACGCGGGCGCCATCATGATCCTGTTCCTGTTCGTGATCATGCTGCTGAACCTGGGCAACGACTTCGAGCCCGACATCCGCTCGAACGTGTGGAAGGTGATCGCGGCGGGCACCGGGCTGGTCGTCATCGCCCTGCTCGCCCGCGCCTTCTCCGGCAACATGGCCATGCCGCTGGGTCGCACGGCCGGGCCCGGGCTGCTGGCGCAGGGCCTGGCGGAGCGCGGCACCGTGGGCGTGATCGCCATCCCAATGTA
Source organism: Longimicrobiaceae bacterium (assembly GCA_035696245.1). Lineage (NCBI taxonomy): Bacteria > Pseudomonadati > Gemmatimonadota > Longimicrobiia > Longimicrobiales > Longimicrobiaceae > Longimicrobiaceae bacterium. The sequence continues at coordinate 15,827 of DASRQW010000462.1, forward strand.
CACGGACTACATGGTCCTCCTGCAGGCCACCGCCATCCTGCTCCTCGTCGCGGTGGTCGGCGCCGTGGTCCTCGCCAAGCGGAACGTGTGAGATGAGCGACGTCATCCCCCTCCAGGCATCGCTGGGCTTGAGCGCCGTGCTGTTCGCCATCGGCGCGGCGGGCGTGGTGCTGCGGCGCAACGCGATCATCCTGTTCATGTGCGTGGAGCTGATGCTCAACGCGGTGAACCTGGCCTTCGTGGCGCTGTCGCCGTACGCCGGCGTGCAGGGCCAGGTCTTCGTCTTCTTCGTCATCGCCGTGGCGGCCGCCGAGGCCGCGGTGGGCCTGGCGATCGTGATCTCGGTCTTCCGGCACAAGGAGTCGGTGGACATCAAGAACTTCAGCCTGCTCCGGTGGTAGAGGCACAGTGATCCTCCTCCTTCAAGAAGCCGCGCACGCGGCCGGGCAGGCGTCCGAGACCGGCGGCACGTTCACGCCGCTGCTCCCGGGCCTCATCATCCTTCTCCCGCTCCTCGGCTTCGTCGCCAACGGGCTGCTCTCCGTCCTCGCCGCGCGCCGCGCGCTGCCGCGGTTCGCGGCCGTCGGCAGCGACCACGGGCACGGCCACGACGACAACCAGGCGAGCGAGCAGGAGCACCACGATCACGGATCGGACCCGCACCCCGCCGACCACGCGCACGACGTCCACGGGCACGATGCGCACGGGCACGACGACCACGGGCACGCGCACGGGCCGAAGCCCTTCACGCACGTACTGCCGTCGTTCATCGCCACGGGCGTGCTGCTCGCGGCGTTCGCCATCGCGCTGGCGAACTTCTTCCGCATGCGCGCCGGGCACCCCACGACGCCGTGGGTGCACGAGTACTGGAGCTGGATGCCGGTGGGCACCCTGAGCGTGGGCGCCTCGCTGCAGCTGGACCAGCTTTCCATGCTGATGACGCTGATCGTCACCGGCGTGGGCTCGCTGATCCACATCTTCTCCATCGGCTACATGAACGAGGACCCCGGGTACCCGCGCTTCATGGCGTACCTGAACCTCTTCATCTTCTTCATGCTCACCCTCGTCCTGGGCGCCAGCTACCCGGTGATGTTCGTGGGCTGGGAAGGTGTGGGCCTCTGTTCGTACCTGCTGATCGGGTTCTGGTTCAAGGAGAAGGCGAACGCCGACGCGGGCAAGAAGGCGTTCATCGTCAACCGCATCGGCGACTTCGGCTTCCTCATCGCCATGTTCCTGCTCTTCTGGAACGTGGGCAAGCTGGACTTCGTGGGCGTGAACGAGGCGCTGACGAAGAGCGGCGGCCCGCTCGTCTTCGGCGGGGCGGTGGTGACGGCGATCGCGCTCTTCTTCTTCCTGGGCGCCTGCGGCAAGAGCGCGCAGATCCCGCTGTACGTGTGGCTGCCGGACGCAATGGCGGGCCCCACGCCCGTCTCCGCGCTGATCCACGCGGCGACGATGGTCACGGCCGGCGTCTACCTGGTGGTCCGCTCCAACGGCATCTTCGCCATGGCGCCCAAGGCGTCGCTGGTGGTGGCCATCGTGGGCGCGCTCACGGCGATCTTCGCGGCGTCCATCGGCCTGAAGCAGTGGGACATCAAGAAGGTGCTGGCGTACTCCACCGTGTCGCAGCTCGGCTTCATGTTCGCCGGCGTGGGCATGGGCGCGTACACGGCCGGCGTCTTCCACCTGATGACGCACGCCTTCTTCAAGGCCTGCCTCTTCCTGGGCTCCGGCGCCGTCATCCACTCGATGCACGCCGCCCTCCACGCCACGCATTCCGATGCGGACGCGCAGGACATGCGCAACATGGGCGGGCTGCGGAAGTACCTCCCCATCACCTTCTGGACGATGGGCCTGGCGACGCTCGCCATCGCGGGCATCCCGCCGCTGGCCGGCTTCTTCAGCAAGGACGAGATCGTCGGCGCGGCTTGGGACGGCGCGCACGACCAGCTCGGCCTGGTCTCCGGCCTCCGCAGCGTCGGCTCCGACGGGACGACGTGGCTGTGGCTGATCTGGGCCGCGCTGTCGATCGCGTCGTTCATGACGGCCTTCTACATGGGCCGGATGATGATCTACACCTTCTTCGGCGACAATCGCACGGGCGAGACGGAGCGCAAGCACCTGCACGAGGGGAGCTGGACGCTCACGCTGCCTCTCGTGGTCCTCGCTGCGGCGTCGGTCCTGGGCGGCTTCCTGAACGTCGAAGCCGAGGTGCCGATCGTACGGAACCTGAACCTCCTGGGCCTGGGCGAGTCGCTGCACCACTGGCTGGAACCGGTGCTGGAGCCTTCGGCCAGGGTGATGGCGCAGGCCGGCATCGCCGCGCCGCAGGTGGAGCACACGGCGACGCCCATCCTGATCGCCATCGTGCTCGGCGTGCTGGGCCTCGGCCTCGCGTGGGGGATGCTGGCGAGCCGCAAGCTGCGCGTCGCGACGGAGGAGCCGAGCTACGGCAACGTCCCGGAGCGCGTGCTCTACAACAAGTACTACGTGGACGAGCTGTACGACCGCATCGTCGTGCGCCCCGTGGGCTGGCTGTCGCGCCTTGAAGCGGGCTTCGACAAGTACGTGATCGACGGCACGGTCGACCTGGTGGGCCGCATGGTCCAGTGGGTGGGCTTCGCCGCCGGCCGGGTGCAGACGGGGCAGGTCAACACCTATGCGTTCATGATCCTCGTGGGGGTGGTGGGCGTGCTCGCCGCGCTGACCCGCTTCGCCCTCTAGACGCCGGCACCGCAATGCAATCTTTCTACGGAACGCACTGGGTCCTGACCTTCCTGATCGTCTTCCCGCTGCTGGGCGCCCTGCTCTGCTACGCGGTGCGGCACGAGCAGGCCCGATGGATGGCGCTGGGCGTGGCGGTGGTCGAGCTCCTGGTGTCGCTGCCGCTGTTCTGGTCGTTCGACGCCGGGCGCACGTGCAAGATGTCGGGCGCCACGGGGATGACCGGCGGGCCCACGACGTGGACGCAGGGCAGCGTTCCCTTCCAGAACTGCGCGGACAAGGTGTGGTTCGCCGACTGGGGCATCCACTACCGGCTGGGCCTGGACGGCATCTCGCTCTTCATGGTGCTGCTCACCACGCTGCTGCTGCCGCTGATGGTGCTGGGCTCGTGGACGTACATCCGCGACCGGCAGAAGACGTACTATGCCATGCTGCTCGCCCTCACCTCGGGTGTGGTGGGCGTCTTCGTATCGCTGGACATGTTCGTCTTCTACCTGTTCTGGGAGATGATGCTGATCCCGATGTACTTCCTGATCGGGATCTGGGGCGGCAAGGAGCGCATCTACGCGGCGGTGAAGTTCTTCCTGTACACGGCGGCCGGCTCGCTGCTCATGCTGGTGGCGATCCTGTACCTGTTCTGGAAGACGTCGCATAACCCCGCGCTGGGCGCCAGCTTCTCGTACTTCGACGTGATGCGCGTGGGCCTCAGCGCCCGCGAGCAGACGTACCTGTTCCTGGCCTTCGCCATCGCGTTCGCCATCAAGGTGCCGGTCTTCCCGTTCCACACCTGGCTGCCGCACGCGCACGTGCAGGCGCCCACGGCGGGCTCGGTGATCCTGGCCGGCGTGCTGCTGAAGATGGGCACCTACGGCTTCATCCGCTTCGCCCTGCCGCTCTTCCCGGCGGCCTCGGGCTCGCCCGGCGTGATCAAGTGGGCGCTGGTGCTGGGGCTGATCGGGATCATCTACGCGGCCATGGTGGCGGCGGTGCAGCCCAACGCCAAGCGGCTGGTGGCATATACATCGGTCGCCCACCTGGGCTTCGTGATCCTGGGCATCTTCGCGTACAACATCCAGGGCATGCAGGGCGCGCTGCTGGTGATGATCGGCCACGGCCTGTCCACGCCCATGCTCTTCTTCCTGCTGGGCATGCTGTACGAGCGGCGCCACACGTACGAGATCGCCGACTTCGGCGGCCTGGCGGCGTCGATGCCGGTGTTCGCGGCCATGCTGGTCTTCGCGGCCATGGCCTCCATCGGCCTGCCGGGCACCGCGGGCTTCGCCAGCGAGTTCCTGGTCCTGCTGGGCATCTTCGGCTCTCACCCGGTGGTGGCGCTCATCGCCTCGACCGGCGTGATCTTCGCCGCGTACTACATGCTGCCCATGGTGCAGCGCACGGTCTTCAACGCGCTGGACCGGCCGGCCAACCGCGACGTGCCGGACCTGAACGGGCGCGAGCTGGCCATCCTGCTGCCGCTGGTGGTGCTGATCCTGTGGCTGGGCGTGTACCCCAAGCCGGTCCTGGACCGCATGGCCCCCGCGGCCGAGGCGGTGATCTCTACGGTCGCGCGCGGCGCGGCCGTGCAGACCGACGAGCCCGTGGCCGTGGCCGACCCCCGCAATCCGTAGCCGAACGCCGACATGCTCATCGAACTCATCCAGCTCGGCCGCGGCGCTACGTTGGACCTGGCCCGCCAGCCGGACTACTTCCGGGCGCTGCTGCCGGAGATCGTGCTCACGCTGGGCGCCATGCTGGTGCTGCTCGCCGACGTGCTGCAGAAGGGCAACCGCTCGCAGCCGTCGCGCCCGTGGGTGCCGTGGCTGACGGTGGCCGTGATCCTCGCCACCGCCGTCGCGAACTTCTTCCTGCTCGGCGTGACCGACGTCTCCACCACGGGCCTGGTGGCGGTGGACGGCTTCCGCGTCTTCATCAACTTCGTCTTCCTGATCTCGGCCCTGCTCTCGGTCGCCATCTCGGTGGGCTACCTGGACCAGCGCGGCATGAACCGGGGCGAGTTCTACGCGCTGCTGCTGTTCGCCACGCTGGGCATGATGCTGATGGGCGCCGCGCGGGACCTGATGATGGTTTTCGTGGGGCTGGAGCTGATGTCCATCTCCATCTACGTGCTGGTCGGCTTCGACCGGGCGGACCCGCGCAGCGCCGAGGCGTCGCTCAAGTACTTCCTGCTGGGCGCCTTCTCCAGCGGCTTCTTCCTGTACGGCATCGCCCTGCTGTTCGGCAGCGTGGGCAGCACGCACCTGCCCGCCATCGCCTCGGCCCTGGCCGACGGCTCGCGGGGCACGGACCTGATGCTGCTGGCGGGCGTGGCGCTCACCATGGTGGGCTTCGCCTTCAAGGTCGCCGCCATCCCGTTCCACATGTGGACGCCGGACGCGTACGACGGCGCCCCCACGCCCGTGACGGCGCTGATGTCCACCGGCGTGAAGGCGGCGGCGTTCGCCTCCTTCATCCGCGTCTTCGTGCTGGCGCTGATCGGCGTCTCGCCGCAGTGGGCGAACGCGGTGTGGTGGCTGGCGGCGCTCACGATGGTCATTGCGAACCTCGTGGCGGTCACGCAGGGCAGCGTGAAGCGGATGCTGGCGTACTCGTCCATCGCGCACGCGGGCTACCTGCTCGTGGCCGTGCTGGCGGCGAACGACGACGGCGCCTCGGCGTTCCTCTTCTACCTGCTCGCGTACACGGTCACCACCATCGGCGCGTTCGGCATCGTGACGGCCAACGCGCGCGACGGGATGGAGCGGGTGACGCTGGAGGACTACGCGGGCTTCGGCTGGCAGCAGCCGCTGCTGGGCGGCCTGTTCTCCATCTTCCTGCTCTCGC